>DASPGW010000037.1 GCA_035620395.1 Desulfuromonadales bacterium
CTTCAAGGTGCCGGTGATCAGACCCCGCCGTTTGAAAAGCTCATGCTGCAGCGCCGCCGCATCGAAGTTTTCCAGATGCCCGGATATCTTCAGCAGGGACGAGCCGTCAGGTAGCCGGTCGACTTCCACCTGGCCGGTGCAGCGGCCGGCGCCGGCATCGAAAAGGAGCGGGAAAACGGTCAACTTCCCGTCAGCAAAGCCGATTTTTCCCTCCGCATTCTGGAAATGCAAAGGCCCCAGGATCCCTTCCCTGACCCGGGCGTCGATCAGTACGGCGACTTTCCCTTTCCCCTGCCTTTGCTGCTGACCTTGTGCCGGCTCTGCCGAGCGCTGCCAGAGACCGATCACCTCGTCGATGTTGGCCCGCTCAGCTTTGATGTCGAGATTGACCTGCGGGGCGCTGAAATCTTTCAACGTGCCGGCCACAACAGCTGCGGTTCCTCCGTTCAGCCGCACCTTGACGGACTCGAAGAGGATTCCCCCCTTGTCGATGACCAGTCGCCCGTCGACATCTCGCAATACCAGCTTTTCAGAGTTGAAGATCAACTCGTCAGCGCGAATGGTCTTGGCCTGGACATGCATCTCAAGGCGGGGATCGGAAAAATTCCGGACCGAACCGTCAATGCGAACTGGCGAGATACCGAGCTTGGCCGATACATGCTCGAAGTCGAGGCCGTCGTCGAGCAGGCGAAACTGGCCGTTGCCATCGTTGATGTCCGCTACCGCTCCCCGCAGGTGCATGCCGAAACCACGCAGGTAGAAGGTGCCCGTGCGATTATTGATCTTTCCGTCCGAGCCGGTAATTTCGAACTGGCCGGAGGCTGCCCCCCGCAAAGCGAACCGCTCGAGAGCCGGCAGAAAGGGAACGATCTCCTTCAATGGCAACGGGGCCAGATCGATGGCCACGCGGAACGCTTTGTCCGGCGCTCGGTCGATGCCGCCCTCGGCGCGGACCTCCAGTGGCGGAGCCTGAAGCCGGCCATGGCTTAATTCAAGCCGCCCGGGCGTGAGTTTGCCGGTCAAAAAGATACTTCCGGGATCGCCGGTCGATTTTACCGGCTGTTCACCCCAGTGCAGGGCAATCTCTTGCAGATTGGCCTGCAGGTCGAGCGTGACCTGCTCCGGCGGACCCTCGACTTTCAGCGTGAGGGGAACCGGACCGTCGGCACTGAACTTCTCCGGCCACCGGGTCGGCAGCAGGGCGAGCAGGGGCCGCAGCGGCAAGGTGCCGCCGGCTTCCAGCAGCAGGTTTCGGGCAGGAGCGAAGGGCTTCGCCAGCGACCCCGAAAAGTGAAACGGTGCATCGAGGAACAGGCCCTTGCCGTCCTGGACGGTAATCAGGTCATTTGCCAGTCGGGCGACCAGGCTGACTCCCCGGAGCGGACCGCCGCGCTCAAGGCGAAGGACGGCATCGCGAACCCTGAGCGTCCCTTGCTGCAGGGGGAAGTCGGCATCCATCTGGGTGTAGCCGGACAAGGGACCGCTGAACCGGGCCGACTCGATCTCCACCACCCCGCCGCCGAGGCTCTGGCGGAGCTGGTGCGAAGCGCTCTCCGGATTGCGGTCGGGAAGCAGGCGGCCAAGTTGGAGCAGAGGGAGTCTGCCGTTCGTCAACTCTCCCCGCAACCACGGCTGCTCGTTCCGCTCCTCCAGGCTAAAGCTCCCGGCCAGCTCCATTTCGTCTGCCCGGAGAGTCAGCTCGGTAAACTGCTGGCTGGTTCCCTGGTCGTTCCAGTTCCCCTGAAAACGGATCTGCTGAAAAACCAATGGTTCGTGGTAGAAATCGGGAAGCCGCAGCTGCAGGTTGGCGCTGTCGATCCGGCCTTCAACGCGCAGGCCGGCGGTAGGAGAGCCGATCAACCGGAGGTGCAGAGAGAGTGCCCCCGCCGTTTGCATTTTGTGCAGACCGGTGGCATAGCGTTGCAGCAACGGTCCGGGGGCCAGATGGTCGAGCGCCAGTTCGAGGTTGACGCCGACACCGTGCCAGATGGGCCGCTCACGGCCGATTTTGACCTCTCCGGTCAGGGCCAAGGGCGAGGTGGTCCCGTCCTGGACCAGGTGGCCGGCGAGGCGCAGACGAATCGCCTGGTTCAGGGCGATGTTCGCCATGTGCGCCTCGAGGCGCTCCAGGGTGATTGCGAAGGGGCGGTCCGGGTCGCGGCGGTCCAGCAGGTGCAGGGTTCCATTGCTGACCCTGAGGGCACGGATCAGGGTGTCGCCCAGGATGCCCTGATCCAGCTTTAGGGCGGAAGGGGGCTCGATATCAGCGGCCGTCGGCGGATTGAGGGTGAGGCTGAGGTGGGGAGCCTCCAGCAGGATTTCGGAGAAAGTCACTTCCCGCTTCAGCAGAGGGAGCAACTCGAGCTTGAGAAACAGATTGTCGGCCCGTAAGACGCCGGTTTCCCCTTCACCCGAACCGATCCGCAGGTCGGCAAAGCTGAAGGCGGGGCCGTGGCGCCAGGACAGGCGGGCCTTGCCCAACTGCACCGGCTGGGAGAGGGCAGTGCTCAGGGTGGACTGCAACTGCTCGCGGTAGCGGTTGAGATCGAAGGTGGCAATGAAGGTTGCCACGGCCGCCAGCGCCAGAAGGAGCAGGCCGGCCAGGATGCTGAGGAGGGGGTGGCGACGGAACATGGATGCCCTTTGTTAGCAAGAAGAAAGGTGGTCGGGTGTGTCGTGGTGCCCGGGGGCACCAGTGACTGGGTCCTCCATGCCCAGCGCCGCCAGCAAGGCCGTCAGCTCCGCCGGCAGGTCGCTGACGATGCTGACGGGCCGGTGATCGAAGGGGTCGTGCAGCGCCAGTCGGGAACAATGCAGAAAGAGCCGGTCGAGGCCCCTCGGCGCCGGCCCCCGGTAGCGCCGGTCGCCGGCGAGAGGGTGGCCGGCATCGGCCAGCTGTCGGCGAATCTGGTGAGTTCGGCCGGTCTGCAGCTGCAACTCCAGCAGGGAGTAGCCGCTCTGCGTGGCCAGGGTCCGGAAGACGGTCGTCGCTTCCTTGAGCTTCTCCTTGGCCGGCACCGGCGAGGTGAGCAGGCCGCTGGCGGGCATGGCGCCTGCCACCAGGGCGAGATAGGTCTTCTCCACCCTTTGCTCCATGAACTGTTTCCCCAGCCCGGCGATGGCTTTGGCCCCCTTGCCGAAGATGACCGGTCCAGATGTCTCGGCATCGAGCCGGTGGATGGGGGCGATCTTGAACGGCTCATGGCGCTGACGCATCAACGACCGCACCCGCTCCGTGAGGTTGTCCTGCTCGTGGCCGACGCCGCGATGCACCGCCAGCCCTGCCGGTTTGAAAGCGACCAGCAGGCTGGGCGTTTCGCCCAGGATTTCGACGGCCAGGCTGGCAGCCTGCCGGAGTTCCGCCAGGCGCCGGCTGTCGGGGAGCGTCAGCCGGGCGCCGGCCGGCAGTCTGCTGTCGGCAGCGAGCGCCTGTCCGCCCTCTCTGACCTTGCCGCCGCGCAGAAGTTGCCGCAGGTAGGCTGTCGGTGCGCCGGGAAGCCGTTGCTGTAAAAACTCCAGCGCGGTCAGACCGGCTTCTGCTTCGCTCACCATCCATTCATTCATGCCGGCAATCATACCCCTGTGGCTCGCGGCAGGCAAGCTCCCGATTGCCGGAGTCGGTGGCGGAAACGATTTCCCCGGGGGATAAGTACTTTACATGCCCAGGGGACCTTGCTAACATGGCCCGCCATCCCTTCATTTCCCCAGGCCCTTGCCGGTTCAGGACGGTTTCCAGCGGTTACAGATGAAGATCAAGCGGGTAGAAATCATCGGTTTCAAGTCCTTCGTCGACCGGGTTTCCTTCGACTTCCAGGAAGGAGTTACATCCGTGGTCGGGCCCAATGGCTGCGGCAAGAGCAATATCGTCGACGCCATCCGCTGGTCCATGGGGGAGCAGAACGCCAAGAACCTGCGCGGCCGCTCCATGGAGGATGTCATCTTCGGCGGCAGTGAATCCCGCAAACCGCTGGGGATGGCCGAAGTTTCCATGTTCTTCGACAATGCTGACGGAGGGGGCCCCGCCGCTTTCCGCGAGTATGCCGAAATCATGGTGACGCGGCGCCTTTACCGCAACGGCGAGAGTGAGTATCTGATCAACAAGACCCCCTGCCGTCTGCTCGACATCAGCGAACTCTTCATGGATACGGGGGTCGGCGCCCGCGCCTATTCGATCATCGAGCAGGGCAAGATCGGCATGATCCTCAATGCCAAGCCCGAGGACCGCCGCTTCCTGATCGAGGAGGCGGCCGGGGTCACCAAGTATAAATCCCGCAAGAAATCGGCGTTGCGCAAGATCGAGGCCACCCGGCAGAACCTGCTGCGGCTCGGCGATATCGTGTCGGAAGTGCGCCGGCAGTTGAACAGTCTCAAGCGCCAGGCACAGAAAGCCGAGCGCTTCCGCACCCTGCGGGAGGAACTCAAGGGGATCGAAACGCGGATTGCCGCCGGGCGTTACCGGCAGCTGCAGGCGGAGAGGGAAGGCCTAGGCAGGGAGGAGCTCGGCCGGCAGCAGGAACTGGAAGGGGTTTCGGGGCAGCTCGCCGAACAGGAACTCCGTCTCGAGGAACTGCGCCTGCAGCACCTAGACAGGGAAAAGGCGGTCACCCAGGGGCAGGAACGCCTCTTTCATCTTGGTGCAGAACTGCAGAAGACGGAGGGGCGCCTCGAGCTCAGCCAGCGGGAGATCGAGACGCTGTTGCGCCAGCAGGAGCGTCAGGCTGCCGAGCAGGATGAGAACGCCCGTCGCCTCGCCGGTCTCGATGAGGAGGAGACCTCGCTGCGGGACGGGTCCAGTTCGCTCGGCAGCGAACTCGAAGGGATGCAGCGGCAACTGGGGGAAGGCGAAGGCCACCTGGAAGAGTGCGCAGCCAATGAACAGGATCTGGTCAGTCGGCTGGAAACCACCCGCGCCGCTCTCTATGCGCTGCTCAATGCACTCTCTCGCGCCGGCGCGCTGCAGGACGAAGCCCGACGCCGCCTTCAGAACCTGGAAGAGCGCGCGGCGCGCAACCGGGGCGATGCCGTCACGGTGCGTGAGCAGACTGAAGAAGCGCAGGCGCTGCTGGCGGCGCTGGAAATGACGCTTCGGGGATTCCGCGAACGCCGCACCGGTCTGCAGCAGGAGCGCGAGGGGCTGCAGGAGACGGTCCTGACCCTGCGCCGGCGCATCGAAGAAAACGAAAACGCCCTGTTGGTCCGGCGCGAGGAGCTCAACCGCTTCCGCTCCCGGCTGGAGACGCTGCGGCAATTGGAGAAAAATCTCGAGGGGTACGGCGCCGGCGTCAAGACCCTGCTCGGCGAGAACGCCTTCCGTGGCCGCTTCGGCCGGATGGTTGCCGACTTTCTTGAGGTGCCTGCCCGTTACGAGGCGGCCGTGGAAGCGGCCTTGGGAGACAGGCTGCAGGCGCTACCGGCGACTGCCGGCGATGCCTTGGAAGCGCTGGCCTTCCTGCGCCAGAAAGATGGGCGTTGCACGTTCGTCCTGCCCGGGTTCTCTGCCGCCGCCCCGGCCGCCATCAACGACGCCACGCCGTTGCTCGAGCTGGTGCAGCCGCGTCTGGGTGCGGAGTCGACGGTAGCCGTCCTGCTCGCCGGGGTATGTCTGGTCGAGAGTCTCGAACCCTATCTGGCAGTGCCGCTGCCGGCCGGCGTGGTGCTGGTCACCGAAGCCGGCGAGACGCTGAGTGCGCGGGGGGAACTCACCGGCGGCGGCCGTCAGGCTCTCGCCCAAGGCCTTCTGCACAAACGGCGCGAGATGAAAGAACTGGCCGAGCGGGTAGGGGGGCTGGAGGCGCTGGTCGAGGCCCTCCAGTCCGAGCGTCAGCAGCTCCGGGAAGACCTGACCGAGGCGGAGGAGCAGCTGCGCGAAACGGAGGCGGCGCTGCACCGCAAGGAGCTGAAAGTGGTCGACAGCGAAAAGGACCTCCTGCGGATCAGTGGTGAGGCCGACCGACTGCGCGAGCGCCTGGAGGTGCTCAGCCTCGAGGAAGATCAGCTACACGAAGAGCGGGAGGAACTGGAGCGCCAGTTGCGGGAGGCTTCCCGGGGCCGCGAAGAACAGGAGTCGCAGAAAGCCCAGCACGAAGAAGGCGTGGCTCGGTTGCAGGAGGAACTGCAGGTTTTGCGCCGGGAGACGGAAACGGTGAGGGAGCGGGTCACCTCACTCAAGGTGGCCGTCGCCAGCCTTCGTGAGCGGGAGGAAGGGAGTCGCCGCAGTCTGGAGCGGCTCGCGCAGCTTCGCGTGGAATTGCGGGCCCGGGCCGCCCTGCTGACCAGCCGGGAGGCCGAGGGAAAAGGGGAAGAAGAGCGGCTGCGCAGCGAAATGGAACGGCAGCGCGTCGAGCTCGATCTCCTCTTCCGCCGGCGGGAAGAGGAAAAAGGGCGTTTCGAGAAGACCCGCGAGCGGTTCGAGGCCGGCAGCCGTGAGATCGAGGCGCAGGAGGACCTGCTCAAGGGGCTGCGCAGCCGGCTGCATCAGGCCCGGGAGTCGCTTTCCGCGCTGCAACTCAAAGGGCGCGAGTTGGAGATGCAGGCCGAGCACCTGCGCCAGGGCGTTCTGGAGCGTTACCGGCTGGACCTGGCCGAGGCTTCACCGCCCCCTGAGGCGTTCTGCTCAACAGCGGATGACGAGCGACGCATGCAGGATCTTCGGCGCCAGATCGACGATATCGGCGAAGTCAACCTCACCGCCATCGAGGAGTACCAGGAGCTGGAAGGGCGCTTCAGCTTTCTCTCCCTGCAGCAGGAGGATCTGCGGCAGTCTCTCGAAGGCTTGCAGACCGCCATTACCAAGATCAACCGGACCACCCGCAAACGCTTCCGCGAAACCTTCGATCAGATCAACGCCAAGTTTCAGGAGGTTTTCCCCCGGCTGTTCCGAGGTGGACGGGCCGAACTGCAGCTGACCGACGAGGAGGACCTGCTGGAGACGGGAATCGACATCGTCGTCCAGCCGCCGGGCAAGAAACTGCAGAACGTCAACCTCCTCTCCGGCGGCGAGAAGGCACTGACGGCGGTGGCGCTGATCTTTTCGATCTTTCTGATCAAGCCATCCCCTTTCTGCATTCTGGATGAAGTCGATGCGCCGCTCGATGACGTCAACATCGGCCGGTTCAACGAACTGGTCAAGGAGATGGCCGAGATTTCCCAGTTCATCATCATCACCCACAACAAGCGCACCATGCAGATTGCCGATACCCTGTACGGAGTGACCATGGAGGAACCGGGGGTCTCCAAACTGGTTTCGGTCCGGATTAATGAATTCTAGGTGGTCTCATGTCGTTCAAAAAGCTGCTGACGGAGTTGGTCGAAAGTGTTCCCCACGCCCAGGGGGCGATTATCGTCGACTGGGAAGGGGAAGCGGTCGATCATGTGGCCATGATAGACGACTATGAGCTCAAGGTCATCGGTGCGCACAAAGGGGTCATTCTGAACAACCTGCGGGAAGTGGTGCGTCGCCTGGACGGGGGCGACCTGGAGGAGCTGGTGATCGCCACCGAAAAGGCCCAGATGCTGGTCCTGCCGTTGACGGAAGAGTACTTTTTGGCTCTCACCCTGGGAAACGGAGAGTCTTTGGGGCGGGCGCTGTTCGAGGCGAGGCGGTGCGCCGCCCGGCTGAAGGTAGAAATTGCCTGATCACCACTGCCGGCCGTCAACGGGCGGCGACTGGAGCAACGACAATAAAATGAGTAGAAGGAGCGCTTAACCGATGGAGTCGAATTCCCGTTTGCTCGAATGGCTGAGCGGCCTGCTGGCCGGCCTGGGCGTGTCGCCAGACTACCTCGCCCTGGGGTCCATGATGGTGCTCTACCTCCTCGGCATCCTTGCTGTTTTGCTGGTGATCGTGGTTCTTTTGCGGCGCCGCCGGCCAATCGAGATGCCTCCGCCCGCACCGCCGGCTCGTGAAGAAGGCCCTGCGGCGCCTCCCGTCGATGTCGGCGAGCAAAAACCCGCCGAAGAGGAGGTCGTCGAGGCCGCCGCGCCGAAAGTCGCTGGGGAGGAGGTTGCTGCGCCAGTCGCCCCCCCTGCACCGCCTGCCGCAGCACTCTTGCGGCAAGCGGTGGTGGAGCCGGCATTGGCCGAAGAGGCACCGGTCACCTTGTTCGAGCGGATGCGGGCTGGTTTGGCTAAAACCCAATCGGCTCTGGTAGGCCGCATCGATGCTTTGCTGGGCGGCCGGCAGCGGGTGGATGCCGAAGTGCTGGAGGAACTGGAAGAAATACTCATCACCGCGGACTTCGGAATGAAAACCACTCAGGACCTGGTGCAGTCGCTGGAAAAGCGGGTTGCCGGCAATGGTGCGGTCGAAGGCCTGCGCGACCTTCTCAAGGAGGAGATTCGCCAGCGGCTTCGCCTGGAAGCCGCCCCGCTAAATCTTTCCGCCGCAACCCCCTTTGTGGTCATGGTGGTGGGAGTGAACGGCGTCGGCAAGACCACCACGATTGGCAAACTGGCCCGTCAGTTCGCAGCTCAAGGGAAAAAAGTCGTGCTCGGCGCCGGGGACACATTCCGTGCCGCTGCCGCTGAGCAACTGGCCATCTGGGGTGAGCGGGCCGGCGTCGATGTGGTCCGCCACGCCGAAGGTGCCGATCCGGCAGCGGTGGCGTTCGATGCGGCCAAGGCCGCGGTCGCCAGGGGTGCCGATGTGCTCATCCTCGACACTGCAGGCCGACTGCACACCAAGGTGAATCTAATGGAAGAGCTGAAAAAAATTCGCCGCGTCCTGTCTCGCGAGATTCCAGGCGCCCCCCATGAAACGCTGCTGGTGCTCGATGCCACCACCGGCCAGAACGCCCTGGTCCAGGCCCGTCTCTTCCGGGATGCGGTGGAGGTTTCGGGGATCGCTCTGACCAAGCTTGATGGTACGGCCAAGGGCGGGGTAGTGGTGGCGATCGGCGCCGAACTCGGTCTGCCGGTGCGCTTTGTCGGCATTGGCGAGGGAGTCGATGATCTGCGACCATTCGATGCCGACCTGTTTGTCGATGCGTTATTTCAGCAGAACGTTTAATCTCTTGACTTTTTGCCACAGCTTCTCATAGAATTTCCCCTAAGCTGGAGAAGGTAAATCGTGGATTTGAATATAGTTCTTCGGCTGGAAAAAAAGATCGATCAGCTTCTGGCCCGGAATCAGGAACTGGAGGAAGAGCGCAACCGGTTGCTCGCGGAGAAAAAAACGCTCGTCGGTGAGCGCGAGCGTTTCTGCGCCGAACTGGACAGAGTGCTTACCAAACTGGACCGTCTGGATCAGGAGATGCCTTGAAGCATACCGTTCAGGTAACGATTCTCGGTCAGCAGTATACCGTGAAGAGCGAGGCTACCCCGGACGAAGTCGCCAAGGTGGTCGATTTTGTGAATGATAAAATCGCCGAGGTGGCGGCATCGGGGCGAACCGTCGATTCCCTCCATGTTGCCGTCCTCGCTCTGCTCAATCTGGCAGGCACGTTCCTTCGTCTGCAGGAAGAGCGGTTGATAATGACTTCCCAGCCGTTTTCGGACACGCAGGCGGATTCTAGACTCTTACGCTTGCTGGAACGGTTGGAGCAGGCCTGTCCGGAAGCATCATAGAGGTTACTCATTCCGTTAGGGCAAAGACAGATTTTTAGAGTGGCATCACTTCAGTCTCCGTGCGGAGATTTTAGATAGACAGGCAGATGGTTTCAATGCGCCCTGGATTTGAGGGCGCTTCGCTGGTCCGGTTGGAAGACACCTGTTCGCATATTTTCTTGCTGAGTTGACAGCATGCACTTGATGCTCTCTACGGATGACAGTACGCAATCTCCTTCTGCATTGAACAGAAAACGGAAGATTTGTGAGGCGTGCTCTCTCCAGTTGGCGGCCGCTTGTCGGCAGACAACAACGGCCCCCGGCCGGGCAGGGAAGTTTTGAACGTAGTGTCATCCCCCGCTGGACCTGAATACCACCCACCCCTTCTCATCTAAAACCCTCCCTTCCGGAGATCACCCGAGACTGCGGGATCTCTGCCATGCCCAAACGCTCCATTCGGGACGAATTACTCGCTCGCCGTCGCCACCTGGCGGTTGAAACTTGTCTGGGGCGTAGTCTGGCGGCGCAACAGTCGCTCCTGCTCGCCCCTGAATTTGTTTCGGCAACCGTCGTGGCTTTGTATAGCCCGGTGCGGAACGAAGTTTTTACCGAAGAAATATTCACAGAAGCCCGCCGTTGCGGCAAAATCGTAGCTTATCCTCGAGTGCGCGGGGCCTTGCTGGAATTTGTCGAAGTGAAGGAGCGACAGGAGCTTGAAACCGGAGCTTACGGTATTCTCGAGCCGTGCGGAGTGCACGTCGTTCCGTTGGCGGCGCTTGAGTTGATCGTGGTGCCGGGAGTCGCCTTCGACCTTGCCGGGCACCGTCTAGGCTATGGCAAGGGCTATTATGACCGCTTACTGCACGAATGCAGGGGACTACTCGTTGGCCTCTGTTTTGATTTCCAACTGGTCGAGAAGCTGCCTGCTGAAGCTCACGACGTCCGAATGAACATGGTAGTGACCGATGAACGCACGTTGCATTTTGCTGCTGACGGTTCTGGCAGCAACAGGCAACCCAACATAAACTAAGTGAGGAGGGTCCGACTTTGCGAATAGAACTCGTGCTGATTTTGATTGTCGCCGCCTCGGCTGTCAGCGTATTCGCCGGCATGCTGTTGCGCCGTAAACTGGCTGAGTCCCGCATCGCCAATGCGGAAAGGGCTTCGGAGCAGATTGTCGAGGAAGCCAGGAAAGAGGCGGATTCGATCCGCAAGGAAGCAGTTATCCAGGCCAAGGATATGGTGCTGGAGGCCAAATCCGACTGGGAGAAGGAGTCCCGGGAGTTGCGCCGTGAACTGCAGGTGCAGGAAAAACGGCTGCTGCAGAAAGAAGAGAACCTGGATCGAAAGATCATTCAACTGGATGACCGGGAGAGTGATCTCGGCAAGCGGGAAAAGGGCCTGCTTCAGCAGGAAGAGCATCTCAGAAGCCGGGAGCAGGAAGTCGATAGCCTGATCCTTGAGCAGAGGACTCGACTGGAAAATATCTCGGGCCTGAAGTCCGAGGAGGCCAAACAGCAGTTGATGGCGGCCATGGAAAGCGAAGCCCGGCACGATTCGGCCAAGCGGATCAAGGAAATCGAGGATGAGGCCAGGGAGTCCGCGGACAAGAAGGCCAAGGAGATCCTGGCTCTTGCTATCCAGCGCTACGCCGGCGATTTTGTCGCCGAGAAAACGGTGAGTGTGGTGCCGCTGCCTTCCGACGAGATGAAGGGGCGCATCATCGGCCGTGAGGGGCGCAACATCCGGGCGATCGAAGCAGCCACCGGCATCGATCTGATTATTGACGACACGCCCGAGGCCGTCATTATCTCGGGGTTCAATCCGGTGCGTCGCGAAGTGGCCCGGCTGGCCTTGGAGCGTCTGATCACCGACGGGCGCATTCATCCCGCGCGGATTGAGGAAGTGGTCAGCAAGGCCACGCAGGATGTCGACAATGCCATTCGTGAAGCCGGTGAGCAAGCCACTTTCGATGTCGGGGTGCACGGCATCCATCCGGAGATCATCAAGCTGATCGGTCGTCTCCGGTATCGCACCTCCTACGGACAGAACGTCCTGCAGCATTCCCTGGAGGTGGCCTTCCTGTGCGGAATCATGGCATCTGAACTGGGATTGAATGTCAAACAGGCCAAGCGTGCAGGACTGCTGCACGACATCGGCAAAGCTGTCGATCATGAAATCGAGGGCTCGCACGCGGTGATCGGTGCTGATCTGGCGCGTAAGTACGGTGAGGCACCCCCGATTGTTCACGCCCTTGCGGCCCACCACGAGGACGAGAAACCCGAGTCGATCCTTGCTGTCCTGGTGCAGGCGGCAGACGCCCTTTCGGGTGCGCGTCCCGGCGCCCGCCGAGAGATGCTTGAGACCTATGTCAAGCGGTTGGAGGAACTCGAGCGCATTGGTACCTCCTTCAGGGGGGTCACCAGTTGTTTTGCCATTCAGGCCGGCCGGGAAATCCGGGTGATGGTATCCAGCGATGAGGTGACCGATGCTCAGGCGCATGTACTGGCCAAAGATGTCGCTCGCAAGATCGAGGACGAGATGACTTACCCCGGGCAGATCAAGGTCAACGTCATCCGGGAAACCCGGGCCATCGAATATGCCAAGTAGCAGGAAGGCGGACGTTTGAAGATCCTTTTTATCGGTGACATCGTCGGTCGCGCCGGCCGACTGGCACTCGTTTCGCGCCTCGATCGGTTGATCGACCTGCATAACGTCGACCTGGTGGTGGCTAATGGTGAAAATGCGGCGGCGGGTTTCGGTTTGACGCCGGATATCGCCCGGGAACTCCTTGATCTGGGAGTGAACGTCATTACCTCCGGCAACCATATCTGGGACAAAAAAGAGATCTATCCCTGGCTCGGCGCCCAGCCGAACTTGCTGCGGCCGGCCAACTATCCAGCGGGCGTGCCGGGACGCGGGGCCGGGGTGTTCTCGACCAGTGCAGGAATCAAGGTGGGAGTGCTCAATCTGGAAGGGCGGGTGTTCATGAATGCCTTGGAGTGCCCGTTTCGGACCGCGGATGCGCTGGTCGAGGACTTGCGTCGCCAGACCCCGATCATTCTGGTTGATTTTCACGCCGAGGCGACCAGCGAGAAGGTAGCCTTGGGTCATTATCTGGATGGGCGGGTCTCGGCGGTGGTGGGAACCCACACCCATGTGCAGACGGCCGACGAGCGCGTTCTGCCCGGAGGGACGGCCTACCTCACCGATGCCGGAATGACCGGCAGTCGTGATGCGGTGATCGGCATCCGCAAGGAACTGGCCCTCGAGCGTTTTCTGACGCAGTTGCCGGTTCGCTTCGAGGTGGCTAAAAAGGATGCTGTCTTGTGTGGTGTGCTTTTTACCGTCGACGAGGGGACGGGACGGGCGACCGGTGTCGAGCGGATTTTTGTCGAAGCCGGTGACAACGGGTAATTCATTGACACGAGGATTTTGATGCGCATGAAATCGGTTCAGGAGCAGATGGCAGTCATCCGGCGTGGCGCCGTTGAGGTTCTGGTTGAGTCGGAACTGGAAGAAAAGCTGGTTGAATCCCTCAAGACCGGGGTTCCTCTGAAGATCAAGGCAGGTTTCGATCCCACCGCGCCCGACCTGCATATAGGGCACACGGTCCTCATCCAGAAGCTCAAGCAGTTTCAGGATCTCGGGCAT
>DASPGW010000038.1 GCA_035620395.1 Desulfuromonadales bacterium
AGTGCCGCCGTTGAGCGCCACGGCAGTGCTGAAGGTGCTGCCGCCGCCGGCCAGTTCTGCGGTGGGCCCGCCACCGCCTCCGCCGCCCCCTCCCCCACCACCGCCGCCACCACAGGCCGCGAGGGTCAGGGTCAGTGCCGCGATGAGCCCCGGAAATAACATTCTGTAGCGGTTCATGATGACGTCTCCTTTTGCGGTTTGAGTCTGCATGAAAGAATTTTCCCTTTATCTACTTTGCAATCGCTGATCTTCTCTGTCGTTCTCTACCCTGCCCTGCCGCTCACGGCTGGTAGTGGAAGTTCGGGTCGCCGCCCTCGTTCAGGAACGGCCGCAGCGGCGGCAATCCCTGGGCCGCCCGGCCGGGGGCACCGACGGCCGGGATCTCGCGCAGGTTGTCGGCGAGCAGCCGGGTGCGTTTGGGGTTGCCGGGAACGCTGCTCACATGCCCCTCGGCCACGAAGAGCTGCGGATGGTCGAAGGGGGCCGACTCCTGGCGCACCCGCTCGTCGGTCAAGGCGAGCAGGAAGTCGACCAGCGCCCGCTGTTCTGCCTCGTTGCCCTTAAGGCCGTTGAGGTCGACGATGAACGGATCGAGGTCAGCGATGTTCGCATCGTGGAAATTGCCGCCGCGGGTGTAGAAATCGACCACCTGCATCAGGGTCGCCATCCCGCCGTTGTGCATGTAGGGACCGGTCAGCTCGACGTTGCGCAGGGTCGGCGTCTTGAAATTGCCGTTGACCGCCGTCCGGGTGATGGTGCTCAGGTTGGGGGGGCAGACCAGCGGCGGGTTGCCCAGCAGGTCGGGGACGCATCCCTGGTCCGGAACGAAACGGGTATCGAATGTCAGGGTACCCGGCGCATTGCCGTTGGCAATCTGCCGCTGCCGGGAGAAGGCGAGCGGGTTGCCGAAGGGGTCGTTGCCGCCGCGGCCGAGATCGGCGGCCGTCGGGGTGACGCCGATGTTGTAGAAGCCGATGTCGTAGGTCGCCGCGCCGCCGTTCCCCATGTTCATGGTTTCGACGACGCCGGGCTCCTCGGGATTTTTGGCCATGCTGACGGTGGCGGAGGTGAACTCGGCACCGACGTGACAGTTGAAGCAACCGATGCCGCCCGAGAGGAAGAGGGTGAGGCCGCGCTGGGCGCTCTCCGACAGGGCGGCGAGGTTCCCTTCGGCGAAGCGGTCGAAGGGCGTATCGTCGGACACCAGGGTCGCCTCGTAGAGCTGCACCGCCAGTCCGAAGAAGAGGGAGAAGTTGGCCTCCATCTGGGTGAAGCCGCCGGTCACCGTGCCGGCGCCGTCCCAGAACTCATTCACGAAGGAACCCTGGATCATCGCCGCGTAGGTGGTGGCCAGGCCCTGCCCGCTCGGATGGCGCAGGGGGCCCAGACGGCTGTCCTGGGGATGGACCGCCTGCTTGGCCAGGGGGCGCAGAGAGAGCATCTTGCGGCCGATCTCGGGCCAGGAGCGGCCGGCCCAGGACATCTCGGTTGAGTCACCCGGCGGTCCCACGGCCTGGGAAGCGAGGCTGGCATTGTCGAGCTGGTTGGCCGGGTCGTCGGCATTGACCAGGCTGAGCGGAGTCAATGCTCCTCCGCTGTTCAGCCAGACGGTGGCATCGGCGTCCTGCACCCCGAAGGGATTGACGCCGTTGAAGTTGTGGTTGGCGCGGCCGTCCCAGAAGTTGGCGAAGTTGAAGACCGCGTTGATGATCGTCGGCGAGTTGCGGCCGGTGACCTGGCGGACGTTGCGGCCGTTGCTGGCGAAGGGGGTATCGCGCAGAGTTCGGCCGCGGTCTACAGCCTGTCCCTCGGTGATGCCGACCAGTTGGGTGCGCGGCACCCCTTGGGCGCCGACCACGTCGTCGACGCTGCGCAGGACGGCCGGGTCGTCGGGGTCAAGGCCGCCGGTGCCGCGGTCATCGGGGTTCACCATCTGGTGGAAGGGGAAGTCGGCGGTGGTAAGCGTCCCGTTGGGGCCTTTGACGTCGAACACGCCGTTGGCACCGAACCTCAGGGTGTTCTTGGCACGGTTGTCGGTGCCGGCGTGAAAGTGGCAGCTGGCACAGGCCATCAGCCCGTCACTGCCGAGCTGCATGTCCCAGAAGAGCGCCTTGCCCAGGCGAATGGCGGCATCCTTGTCCTTGACGAAGCGGGCCAGGTTGGCCGGCTCGGGAACCGGGACGGTTTTGAGCGATGACGAGGGCGCAACCTGCGCCTGCGCCTCGCGCACCGCGGTGGCCGGCAGCAGCACGGCCAGCAGCGCCGCCGCAAAGGCCAGCGACATCGTGCCCGGGTTGCGCATCCATGACTTCATACGATTCTCCCTTGGTGGGTGTTGCATGTGCACATTTACTGTTTGAAAAAAACTGTATCGGTCCGTAGGGGCGAGGCGCTGCCTCGCCCAGGGCGACCCAGCGGGTCGCCCCTACACCGACATCCGTCAGCGCACCTGCAGCGGCACGCCGAAGGTCGAGACGCCGTTGGCCGAAGTCCCGCTCACACTGGGTGCCAGGCCGCCCGGAGCAAAGCGGGATTTCCCGCGGAAGGTCCAGGTGCCGTCCGCGGCTACCGGCGCGGTGCCGATCTGCGGCCGGACGAACAGACCGCTGAGCTCGCCCGTCGGGTTGGCGCCGGTCACGACGCGGACGTGAGCGTTGCCGCTGTTGATGGCGTTGATGGCGTCGGCAAAGCTGGAAATCCCCTGGGCCGGCCGCGGCACCAGATTGAAGTTGCTAAGGGTGCCGCTAACGGTGCCAGTGAAGGTGCCCTGGACAAAGCTGTTGAAGAGCTGGAAGAACGCCGAGCCGGTCCCCCCCGGCGGGCCGGTGTGGATGTTGATCGCGGTGATGGGGGTGGCGGGAAGGGGATCGACCTTCACCTGGAATTCGATGCTGGTTGGGCCGGTCACCCGCAAGGCGACGCTGCCGGTGGCCTCGGAAACGACATCCAGCGCCGGGGCAAGCGCCGCCCTCGGCCCGCCGAAGAGGGTCACGCTGTTGGCGGTGGGGTGGGAGGTGGTGCC
>DASPGW010000039.1 GCA_035620395.1 Desulfuromonadales bacterium
TTCGGCAGGGTGGTGACCAGCCGGGCGTTCCCCTCGTTGGTGACCAGGGCGATGCCGCCGGTCTCGGCGACGGCGATGTTGGCGCCGGAGATCCCCATGTCGGCATCGAGGTAACCCTGGCGCAGCTGCTCGCGGGCGACCCGCACCAGGTGCTCGATCTCGGCCGGCTCCTCGCGGCCGGTCACCTTGCCGAAGAGCTCGGCGACCTCCTCCTTGAACATGTGGATGGCCGGCATCACCATGTGGCTGGGACGCTGGCCGGCGAGCTGGATGATCCATTCGCCGAGGTCGGTCTCCAGCGCCCGCACGCCGGCCTGCTCCAGCGCCTTGTTGAGGTGGATCTCCTCGCTCGCCATGCTCTTGCTCTTGACCGCGAGCTTCACACCGCGTTCCTTGGCGAGGCCAGTGATGTAGGCGTTGGCCTCCTCGGCGGTGCGGGCGAAAAAGACGGTGGCTCCGGCGGCCTCGGCGTTGCGGGTGAACTCGGCCAGGTACTGCTCCTGGTGTTCGCGCACCTCGTCCTTGCTGGCGGCAATGTCGCTGCGCAGCGCTTCGAAATCGAGGCCGGCGAAGGCGTTCTGGCGGGCGACCACATAAGCGTCGGCGAAGCGGTGCAGGGCCTCCTGCAGTTTCGGGGTGGCCAGGGCCTGGTCGATGCGTTGCTTGTATTGGCGGTTGCGTTCTTTGTTCATGGCGGTTTCCTCTTGCCTGGCTGGTTTGTCCGACAAGTCGGACCTGTCTGACGGGCCCGATTTGTCGGTCTACATCTCCAGAAAATCGCTCGACAGTCCTTCCATCAGCAGGATGTGCAGCTCCTTGGGGCCGTGCACGCCGATGGTCAGAACCCGCTCAATGTCGGCGGTACGGGAGGGGCCGGTGATGTAGGCGAGGAAGTGCCGCGGCGATTTTTCCCGGAACCGTCGCAGGTACGGGACCGCGGCAAACCCGTCGGCGAGGACCTTGGCCGGGTCGAGCAGGACGAAGTGCCGCTCGGGGAGAGTGGTGGCCAGACGGATTGCCTCGTCGGTGCTCTCCAGTACCACGCTGCCGGTGTCGGCCAGGGCGAAGTTGGCGCCGGTCACGCCTGCATCCGCCAGGGGAGCTACCTGTCGCAATTCCTGCTCGCCAACCTCGCAGCCGGCTTCGCGCAGGCGTTTTCCCAGCTCAAGACGAATGCCGCTGGCAAAAGGAGGCAGAACGACCGGCCCCTGGACGCGGTCACGGATGTAGGCCATCGCTTCTTCGGCAGTGCTGACGGTCGTTACCTGGGCACCGACCTTTCGCGCTACCTCGACAAATTTTTCGACTTGTGCCACATCCACCATAGAGCATCTCCCGATTTAGTGGTCTTACCATTTCGCTGTCTGACCTATCCTAAGCAATAGCGGTTGTCCATGTCAAGCCGATAATAACAGTGTTATGCAGCAATCTGACGCTTTCGCCCCGGACAACGCCTGCAAAGCCGAGCAAACGGTATACAATTGGAGCCGTCGCGGTAATTCAGGCTTGTGATCTCAAAAATTTGATTCATTATTGATTCAATTGCATCAAATTTGAATCAACTTGTGGGCCGACAACTGTGGACCGTTGGGGGCAGGCAAATCTGAATCATGATTCATTATTGCATCAACAAGGCTAAGCGTGGTTTCGGAAAAAACAGGAAAGGCAAGCAATTTAAGTGTGTTGACAAATTGGCCCGCGACTTGCTGACAGCCACTGTGAGACGCTAACCCATACCGCTGGAGGTTTGATCCATGACAGAGGTTTTGATCGTCGATGCCCTGCGTACCCCTTTCGGCTCCTTCGGTGGGACCCTCGCCGAGGTGTCCGCCCCTCAACTTGCCGCCCAGGTGTTGTCCCGGCTCCTGGCGAAGCACACACTGCCGGCTGCAGCGGTGGATGAGGTCATCCTGGGACAGGTTCTCCAGGGGGGCTGCGCCCAGGCCCCGGCCCGGCAGGCCATGCGCTTTGCGGGGATACCCGACAGCACCCATGCCATGACCATCAACAAGGTCTGCGGCAGCGGCCTGAAGTCGATGATGCTCGCCGCCCAGTCGATCCGGCTAGGCGACAGCGACGTGGTCCTGGCCGGCGGCATGGAGAGCATGTCGCTTTCTCCCTATGCTTTGCCCGGTGCCCGTTTCGGCCAGCGCATGGGCAACGGCGAGATGCTCGACCTGATGATCCATGACGGTCTGCGCGACCCTTACTCGGGCCGGCACATGGGGGAGATCACCGAAACCTGGATCGAGAAGTGCGGCGTCTCCCGCCAGGAGCAGGATGCTTTCGCCGAGCGCTCCTACCGCCTGGCGCAGGCGGCTCTGGCCAATGGCACCTTCAAGGATGAACTGGTGCCGGTGGTCAGGCAGGGACGCAAGGGCGAGGTGGTGGTGGCCGCGGACGAGGAACCGCATAAGGTCGACTTCGCTCGCCTGCCCAGCCTCAAGAGCGTTTTCAAAAAGGACGGCACCATCACCGCCGGCAATGCCTCGACCATCAACGACGGTGCCGGCGCCGCCCTGCTGGTCAGCGAAACGGCGGCCCGGACGCACAACCTCCGACCCGTCGCCCGCCTGGTCGCCTACGCGACCAACAGCACCTCGCCGGATCTCTTCGCCGAGGCGCCCGTGGCAGCCATCCGCAAGGTCGCCGAACGCGCCGCTCTCAAGCTCTCCGACATCGGTCTCTTCGAGATCAACGAGGCGTTTGCTGCAGTACCCTTGGTGGCCATCCGCGAACTCGGCCTTGACCCCGACAAAGTCAATGTCAACGGCGGCGCCGTCGCCATCGGCCACCCCATCGGCGGCAGCGGCGCCCGGCTGGCGGCGACCCTGCTGCGGGAGATGCGCGTGCGCCGGGTCCGTTACGGTCTGGCGACCCTCTGCATCGGCGGCGGCGAAGCGGTGGCGGTTGTTTTTGAAGCCTTGTAAGGGCATAGGACCTATAAGACAAATAGGACCTATAGAACCTGTTTTCCAATCAGGAGGATTCACGATGAAACCGATCTACCAAAGCGCCGCCGAGGCCCTCAAAGGGGTGGTGTGCGACGGGATGACCATTGCCGCCGGCGGTTTCGGGCTGTGCGGCATCCCCGAGAACCTCATCCTCGCCCTGCGCGACAGCGGCGTAAAAGGTCTGACCGTGGTCAGCAACAACGCCGGAGTCGACGAGTTCGGTCTCGGCCTGCTGCTGCAGACTCGCCAGATCAAAAAGATGATCTCATCATACGTCGGAGAAAACGCCACCTTCGAGCGGCAGTTCCTCTCCGGTGAGCTGGAGCTCGAGCTCACCCCGCAGGGTACCCTGGCGGAGAAGCTGCGTGCCGGCGGGGCGGGGATCCCGGCCTTCTTTACCCGCACCGGCTACGGCACCTTGCTGGCGGAGGGCAAACGGATCGAGAAGTTCGGCGACCAGGAATATGTGCTCGAACAGAGCATCACCACGGACCTGGCCATCGTCAAGGCCTGGAAGGCCGACAAGGCGGGGAACCTGATCTACCGCTATACGGCCAGCAACTTCAACCCTGCCTGCGCCAAGGCCGGACGCGTCACCATCGCCGAGGTCGAGGAACTGGTCGAGATCGGCGAACTCGACCCCCTGGCGATTCATACCCCGGGCAACTATGTGGACCGCATCGTGGTGGGAGGCCGCTATGAAAAGCCGATCGAGCAGCGCACCCTGGCCGGCAAGGTGACCATCAAGGGGTTTTCGCCGATCCGCGAGTGGCAGGCCAGGCGTATCAGTCAGGAATTCAGAGACGGCATGTATGCCAATCTCGGGATCGGTATGCCGACCCTGGTCGCCAACTATATCCCCGAGAGCATCACCGTCACTCTGCATGCTGAAAACGGCCTGCTCGGCGTCGGTCCCTTCCCGGAGGAAGGGCAGGAAGATGCCGACCTGATCAATGCCGGCAAGCAGACCATTACGGCCTTACCCGGGGCCGCTTTCTTCGATTCCGCCGAGTCCTTTGCCATGGTGCGGGGCGGTCACATCGACCTCTCGGTTCTGGGAGCCATGCAGGTCTCCGAGTTCGGCGACCTGGCCAACTGGATGATCCCCGGCGCCATGGTCAAGGGACCCGGCGGGGCGATGGACCTGGTCTCCGGCGTGAAGAAGATCGTCATCATGATGGACCACGTCGCCAGGGACGGCAGCCCGAAAATCATGCAGGCATGCACCCTGCCGCTGACCGGCAAGAACGTCGTCGACATGATCGTCACCGAA
>DASPGW010000040.1 GCA_035620395.1 Desulfuromonadales bacterium
CTGAAGGGTCCAACCGGCGTAGTCTCCCGATTCAAAGCCTCCGTTGACCAAACTATCGCTGGCCGACACTGGTCCACAGAATAGAAATACCGCCAACAGGCTCCAAGCAAGTCCTTTGATTTTTTTTTCCACACTCGCCTCCCTCTGGTTAATTAGACCTATCCGAATCCCGCACACAATTCAACTAAGTCATTCGGCGGCACCTGAAAACACAAATTGTCATTGATACTCCAACTAATGAATCCCCTCTGCCTCACAGGGGCCATCCTTGCGTAAAGCCTAACAGGGTTGACCTGGGCAATTAATGGTGCGCCTCGGCAATTGCTTGCCATCTTGCCTAAACGACAATATATTGAACAGCAACCTTCGTTCCAATTTCGCTAGAATTTCCGGCCCACACCCAGGCGGTGGAAATATTTCCGGTGAACTGGTAGCATATTCAACATTAGGTCGAAAGGAATACTTGTCATGCCCCGCATCCCCGTCGTCGACCAGGAAGCTTGCATCGGTTGTGAAGCCTGTGTTCATATTTGCCCGGAAGTCTTTCGCATGGAAGAGCCCGGCGACGATGGCCACCATCACGAGCACAAATCGGTGGTCTACAACCCCTTCGGCGCGCCGGAGTCCAAAATCGAACAGGCCATGGACAGCTGCCCGGTGGCCTGTATTACATGGGAAGACTGACAACAGGCACGAGGCCCAAGGCACGAGGTTACTGCAAAACCTTTAGCCCCTCGCCTCGTGCCTCCAGCCTCTTGCCTCGTGCCCGCCCTTGAACAACATCCGCAAACTCTACGCCTTCTCCTTCCTCAAGATGACCCTCTTTCCGATGGCGGTCATCACCCTCTTCTGGAAGGACCACATCGGCCTCAGCCTGGCGCAGATTCTGCTGCTGCAGGGAATATTCTCCCTCGCCACCCTGCTCATGGAATATCCTTCCGGGTATCTGAGCGACCATCTCGGCTACCGCTTCTCGCTGCTTTTCGCCTCGGCTCTGGGAGTGGCCGGCTGGGGGTTTTACACGGTGGCCGACTCCTTCGCCGGCGTGCTGCTGGCCGAAATCCTGCTCGGCGTCTCCTTCGCCTTCATCAGCGGCGCCGACAGCGCCCTGCTCTTCGAAAGCCTGCGTCAGCAGGGCCGGGAAGACGAGTACGCCCGGTTCGACGGGCGGATGAGCGGCTGCGCCCAGGCCGGAGAGGCGGCCGGCGCCCTCTTTGCCGGCCTGCTGTATGCTGCCGCTCCCCTGCTCCCCTTCTTCATCCAGGTCGGCGTCTGGCTGCTCGCCCTTGGCCTGTGCCGCACGCTCAAGGAGCCTCCCCGAGAGCCTCACGTCGCGCCCGCCTCACACCTGGGGGCCGCCCTGCGCACCTGCCGCCTGGCGCTGGTCGACAACCGCGAGATGCGTTACACCATGCTGCTGGCCACGGTGCTGGGGATCGCCTCCTACTTTCCCGTCTGGCTCATCCAGCCCTACATGCAGCAGACCGGCGTGCCGATCGCCTGGTTCGGACCGGTCTGGGCCGGCGCCAACCTGACGGTCGCCCTCTTCTCCCTGCTCAGCCACCGCTTTCATTTTCGTCTCGGTGAAAAGGGGATGGCCGTTCTTTTCCTCGGCCTGATCGTCACCGGCTATCTCGGGCTGGGACTGACCGGCGGGGTCTGGAGCTGCCTTTTCTACTACCTGCTCACCGCCATGCGCGGCCTGCAGGGCCCGCTGCTGCGCACCCGCCTGCAGAACGTCAGCAGCCGGGAGAACCGGGCCAGCATCCTCTCGCTGAAATCCCTCATCTTCCGTCTGCTGTTCGTCGCATCCGGCCCTCTCGTCGGTCATCTTGCCGACACTGCGGGACTGCAGGCGACCTTCCTGCTGCTGGCGGGGGTTTTCGCCGTAGCGCTTGTCCCACTCAGCCGCTTCTATCTGCGACATGCGCGGTCTTGATGCGCCCCCAGAAAAATCAGCCACGAATTCACACGGAAAAAAGACTATGGCTCGTTGGTTTCATTTGCCTTGATCCGTGTGCATTCGTAGCCAATAGAGCCCTTGGTCTCCAACCCGGCCGCGAGCTGTTCCAGAAATGAAGCGGCGTCCATGACAATCCCCACCGACTGACGACTGCCGCGATCCTGCAGCTTGGTGACGACGCCGGGATTGATATCGACGCAGACGGTAAAGACCCGGGCCGGCAGCAGATTGCCGGTAGCCACGGCATGCAGCGTGCTTCCGACCATGATCGCCATCCCCACCCCAGGCAGCAACTTGCGCATCGCCCGCTGGGCGGCCATGGCATCGGTGACGACGTCGGGCAGCGGTCCATCGTCGCGGATCGAGCCGGCCAGGACGAAGGGGATCCCGCACTGTACGCAGGCATGCATCACCCCGCGGCGCAGCAGACCGCTGTCGACTGCCGCAGCGATGGAACCGGCCCGGCGGACGGCATTGATGGCCCAGAGATGGTGGGCATGTCCCTCGCTGGCGGCAGCATTTGCGATCACCGGCACACCGAGGGAGGTTCCAAGCAGGGACTGTTCGATATCGTGCACGGCCAGGGCATTGCCGGCGAAGAGGATATCGATCCACCCCTGCCGAATCAGCCGCTCGAGAACCTCGCCGGCACCGGTGTGGATAATGGCCGGGCCGCCGACCAGCAGGACTTTTTTGCCTTCACCCTTGACCCGGCGCAGGGTGCGGACCACCTTCTGCAGCAGCGGCCGTTTCGGCTTCTCCGCCGACACTTCGCTGGCCATGAAGCGAAAGGCCTCCGGGTCGGCGTCGCGCGGCGGCGGTTCCACCCGTACGCCCTCCTCCCCCACCACGACCAGTTCGCCGGCCTTCACTTCGGCCATCGGCACGGCCCGCGCGGAGTGGCGGTCGCCAGCCACCACCACCGCCAGGTCCATCTCTTCGCCCGCAACCGGCAGCCATTGGTCATTCACCAGGATTTTCGTAGGCAGGTTGCTGGTGGCATGGAAATGGTCCGGCAGCACGCCGTCGGCCGGGGCTGATTCGAGCCGGGCCGGTACGGGCTCGATCGGCACGGCCCCCAGTTCGATCACCCGGCGCAAAACCTGCGTAAGCACCTCAAAACTCGGCGCGACAATCCGGATGACGGCCGAGCTG
Organism: Desulfuromonadales bacterium; assembly: GCA_035620395.1. Taxonomy (NCBI): domain Bacteria; kingdom Pseudomonadati; phylum Thermodesulfobacteriota; class Desulfuromonadia; order Desulfuromonadales; species Desulfuromonadales bacterium. The sequence goes on from DASPGW010000040.1 coordinate 3,119, forward strand.
GGGTCGTGGCGAAAATGCCCTATGTTCAAGAAGCGGATTTCGTGGCTCGCACCGATGCTGTCGATGGCGTCGAGCACTCGCGAGAGGATGAAATCATCGATGAGGTGCCCTTGCAGGCGGATATCCCGCTCCACGGGTTCTCCTCCAAAAAATCTTCTTTTATTATCCGCAGATACACGCAGATTTACGCAGATGAAACCTGACGCAAAGACGCTGAATATTTTGGCCAGGGTCTTAATCTGCGCTCATCTGCGGCCATCTGCGGATAGATATGCCTTTCAGTACCAAGTATAGAGGATTGCCGCGGCTACACCATCGGCATGCCGGGCTGCAGGACGAAAAAAAGCCCGGCAATTTTCTGCCGGGCTTCGGTATGGAGGGAACGGAAATGGTCTACTTCTTGACGAAGGTTTCGGCTTCCGCGCAGGTGGGGCA
>DASPGW010000041.1 GCA_035620395.1 Desulfuromonadales bacterium
CACCTGCCACGACTTGCTGACATGCTGAAAGCCCTGATCAAGCCAACGGACATTCGATTATCGCTACTGGCAGTAGGCCGTAACCGAGGTAACTTCCCAGCCTTCCTTCAACCTGTTGACACGATCCGGCTGACTCTCGAAAAGCCTGCTGCCGCTTCCACCAACATCGGTAGCTATGGCATCGAAACAACGTCTATTGCCATTCTTGCTGGTTAAACATCCATACAGATACAGGGCTGAGCACCGGGAACCACCCTCGACTCTTCCTTCGAACGATAGTAAATCACCCAAGTGCTTGGCAGATGCAGTAATAACGTGCCCCTCCGATGTCCTGAATCTGCCTCTACCAAAGCGCTCCGCCCGAACAGGTTGATTTACTTGCGCTACAGTGATGGTTCTTCGCTCAGCTACGTTGTTGGCCGAGACCTGCCGGTACACCGGTTGCGGTACCTGGTTTTTGTAAGTGGCAACCTCTGCAACGGCAATCTTCTCAGCACCTTGCTGTCTCGGCTGATCCGAAAAGTGGATGGTTCCCTTCTCGTCGACCCATTTGTACGTCGTCCCGGCTTCCTGCTTTAATCGTTGAACTGGCGGGTTGACCTCACTCGGCCGATAGGTCGGCGCCTGCTGCGCCGGCGGCCCTGTCGACTCTGCGGGGCGAACAGCCACCACCTGTTCTTCTCCCTCGGTTTGGGTCTGCCCAAGCCCGGAAATGTGGCCGCCCCTTTCCAGTGTTAGCCAGACCGCAAAGACGACCACGGCACTGGCGGCCAAAAGGCTCAAAAGTTTTAGTGCTTCGCTGCCGTCTCTCAAGCAAATTCCCTCGACCAGATTGATGAATTATTGTCCGTCCCCGATTTATGAACCAGCGTAGCCCGGCACCTCGGATACCGCAAACACCCCCAGAAATCTCTGCCACTCCCTTTCCCCTGCCGCAACGTCATCTTGATTCCACACCGAGGGCAGGTCGGCGTCCGGTAATCCCCTTCGAGAGCCAATGCCAGCAGCTCTTCCTGCTTCTCGGCCGGCAGCTTCCCGATAAAATCCAGAAATATCTCACCGGAAATCAGCCGCAGCTTTTTCCCTTCAGCGAATTCAAGCGCCTCATTCGTAAACTCTCCAGAGGTGATAAACATACCGTTAGCCACCCCCTCAGCGGCCATTACCCCGAAGAGTTCCCGAACCGGCTTGATCCCGACCTTGTAGGTCGTCCAGGCCTTGCACTGCACGATGCCGAAGGGCTTCTCGTTGCCCGCCTTGTAGACCCAGATATCCACCCCGCCGTCGGCCCCGATGCGGGTCTCTTTCGGGTCATAGCCGGTCATGCGAAAATACTCGGCACACACCGTCTCGAAACGCTTCCATTCCAAGGAACTCAAGATCTCGGCCGACCACTCCTGGCGACGCTCGACGTGGAGCGACCCCATGGTGAATTCGTCCCCGTCAGGCTCAAAGCTCTGAGCCGAGGCCGCCAGATCATTCACCGTCTGCGGCGAGTTTCCCGGTCGAGGCCTTTGGACCGGGATTCGGCTTCGTGCGCTTTCCGGCGCACCCCAGCCTTCACGGATGAGATAATAGAGGCCCGCGAGGATGGCACCGACGAGGCAGATCAGGAAGAGGACGTAAAGGACCTTCCCGAAATCCACCCTATGCAGGAAAATTGCCGCGAGGATGACGAGTCCCACAACGAAATTGAACTCATCCTTCCGCCCCCTGTATCTTTTCCTAGCCACGCTGTAAAATCCCCTCGATCCTGACTCAATTCCCCACCGCCCCCAAACTACCACCTGCTATCAGAAAAGAGTCACACGTACGCCGCACCCTCCTCCTCGATCTTAAACCCGATCTCTTTCCGCCCCTTCTCCTCCGGCTGCATCATTTGCCGAATGGCGTCGAAGACCACCCGGAACTGGGCATCGTACCTCTGCTCCAGCTCATCGAGCCGACGGGCGAGCTCGGCGTTGGAAGCGATCATCTCCCGCAGCTTGACGAAGGTCCGCATGATGCGGATATTGACTTCGATTGCCCGGTCGCTGTTCAGCACGCTGGAGAGCATGGCCACACCCTGCTCGGTGAAAGCGAAGACATTCGGTGCGTGCTTGAAGCCCGGACTTGTCACAAATTGTGATATGTCCCGGATTTCGTCCCGGCTAAGGGCGATCATGAAATCATCTGGAAACCGCTTGATGTTTCTTCTAACCGCCTGGTTAAGCACCCTTGTCTCCACTCCGTAAAGCTCCGCCAGGTCCCGGTCCAGCATGACCTTCTGGCCACGAAGAGAATAAATCGACTTCTCGATACGCTCAATCGGAATCAGCATTTTCCCCCTCCTTGTTTAAGTCCCGAGTCCCGGGACTGCTATTCTAACCCGGGACCGCCTTACAGATATGCCGCTCCGCCCTCCTCCACCTTGAACCCGATCTCCTTCCGCCCCTTCTCCTCTGGCTTCATCATTTGCCGGATGGCGTCGAACACCGCAACAAACTGCTGGTCATGGCCGGCAAATTTCTTTTCCAGTTCGTCGAGCCGGTGTGCCAACTCGCGGTTAGAGGCGGCCAACTCCCGCATATGCACAAAGGCGCGCATGATGGCGATGTTAACCTGCACGGCGCGCTCGCTGCCCAGCACGCTGGAGAGCATCGCCACCCCCTGCTCCGTGAAGACGTAAGGCAGATAACGTCGGCCGCCTCGACCTTGCGACTTTGAGATTCCAACCTGGAATCTCAAAGACCCGGCCTCCTCGGCCGCGAGCTGAAACATGAAATCCTCGGGAAATCGGCCGATGTTGCGCTTGACCGCCTGGTTCAGCGCTTTGACCTCAACGCCATACATCTCCGCCAGGTCCCTATCCAGCAGCACCTTCTGCCCGCGGATCAGATAAATCTTCCCCTTGACGACCTCTACTGGAACAGTCATGTTCATGCCCCTCCATTGTGACAATCAATCTTGAAAATCCTTTGCGTCTTCGCAAGGTTATGCCTTTGAGGTCACAAATTGTGACCTCAAACAGTTCTCACGCGCGCATGCAGCCGATAAAAAAACCGCCCGCGCCTCACCGGCACCGAGCGGTTTCAACCATCTCTTTGTTTGTCCTCGCGAACCCTCATCCCGCCCTCCGGGCAGCAAAAAACGACCGCCTCAAGATACCTTCACAGATGTGGGATGTCAACGGAAAGGGCGGTCAGGGGCGGTCTCTGGTTTCTGGCCCTGTTCGGAGAAGGCGTAGGAAGGCGTGCGCCGACCGCCCCAGTCACTTGAGGTCGCAAATTGCGACTTCAAGTCTTTAAACTCTTGATTTGTCAGCTGAAACATGAAGTCTGGCGGAAACCTGTCTCCATGATTTCTTCGCCTGAATTTTCCTGTTGTCTTCTTCTGGTCGCCGAATCCCATAAAAACTTAATGCTTTAGACCTTATCGTGTTTCACGCGGATCGAATCTGATAAATTCTGATAAGAATCGGATAAAGCCTTTGTCTTGTTTAATCAGATATTGATCGGATTTTATCCGAAGTTATCCGCGCGGAACTGAAACATGTCGCGATTATATCTTCGCTTGAATTTTTCCGAAGCCTTCTTGTATCAAATCAAAACTTCATGCTTTAGACCTTATCACGTTTCACGCGGATCGAATCTGATAAATTCGGATAAGAATCGGATTAAGCCTTTGTCTTGTTTAATCAGATATTGATCAGATTTTATCCGAGGTTATCCGCGCGGAACGATTTTGATTCATTCCCGAGAACAATTCTTTTAAATTCCGGTTTCCGACCAAAATTCAGCAACAGCCCAACTTCCTTGTCGGTCGCCTTCAAATAATTTGTCAATTGCGCAAGATGTTCACTCCTGATGAACTCTGCGGATTTCAATTCCAAAATCACAATCCCATTCACAATAATATCGGCAATGTAATCTCCAACTTGGATTCCATCGTAATAAACCCTCACACTTTCCTGCTGGACGACCGATAGCCCGCTCTTTTTTAGCTCAATTGCAAGGGCGTTTTCATACACCCTTTCAAGAAAACCGTGACCGAGGCGATTGTAAACGTTGTAATAGGCACAGATGATTTTGTCGGTTATTTCTTCATGGAACATAAATCCCCCCTCGCTTCTCACTGATCGAATCTGATAAGTCCGGATAAGAATCGGATCAATTCCTTGTCTTGCTTAATCAGACGTTGATCCGATTTTATCGGACCTTATCCGCGTGGAACGGTTTCGTATGCCGCGCCTTCCCCTCCACCTTGAACCCGATCGCCATCTGCGTCATCTGCGGATTCATTGATTCCTCTCCTTGCTTCTTTTCTCCAAAAAAAACCGCCCGCGCCTCACCGGCACCGGGCGGTTTCATCAATCCTTCCGTCTTCCTCCCAAACTCAGAACCCCACGCCCTGTCCGGTCGGGCGCACCACCTCGACCCCTTTGGGCGGGACGAAGTTGAAATGACTGTCGGGCAGCCGGCGATTGACCCGGACGCCGCTGAACTCGATGCGGGTGCTGTTGTCGCTCGGGTCGTAGACCGTGGTGGACAGAATGGGGAAGATGCTGCCCGGCTTGCCGCGGCGCGTCGCCTCGGCGACGGCATCCTTGGCCACCACCACCAGCAGCTTCTGCAGCACGGCGGAGGGCTGGCGGGGGCGCAGCTCCAGAACAGGATTGCCTTGCTCATCCCGGTTCGGCGAGGCCCAGGCAATCTGGAAGTCCCGTGACAGGTTGCCGAGGCCGGTCAAAAAAGCGAGGGGGTCATCGGCACGGGGCTGGGCGGAAGCCTCGATGTCGGACTGGATGACCTGGTGGTTCTCCGGCACGTAGACCCACATGGTCTTGCCGTTGGAGACGATCTCCTGCCGCGTCGGCTGGTCGTATTCCCAGCGGAAGAGGGGCCGGGAAACCCGGTCGGAACGGGTACGGTCGAACTTGACGGTCACGCGGCCGTGGCCCTTCTGGACGCGGTCGAGAGAGGCGACCCGTGACTCCTGGAGGAAATCTGCCTGAAAATCGGCGATGGCCGACGGCGTCGCAGAGTTTGCCTTGAAGGGGCCTTCGAGGGTCTGGATGACGTCCTGCAGGCTGACGTCCTCCTTCGCCGACACCATTTGCGGGAGGGGAAAAAACGCCACCAGGACCAAGACCAGCAATACTATCCGATTCATTTCTGTCTCCATGCTTGAGGGCAATTTTCAGCCGGCGAGTAATGTATCATCGCCGTGCACCGAACGCACCAGCACCTGGCCGGTCGCGAGGTCGAACTCCACGGTCCGACCGTGGCCGCCGCCGACGTCTTCGGCCAGCAGAGGGATTTCCAGGTCTAGCAGGGTCGCCCGGGCCATCCGCACATTGCGCGCCCCGATGCTCTCTTCGGACGGCGCGTAGAGCGGCTCGAACATGTTGGCGCCGCCGACGAGCCGCGCCGTCAGACTCCCCCGCGCAGCCCCCAGGCTGACCAGCTCGTCGGCCATCAGACGGATGGCGGCATCGACGAACTTGGCCAGGCGCACCTCCTGTACGCCGGGCCGGGGCGTCGGCAGCAGGGTATGGGCCATGCCGCCGAGACACCTCTGCCGGTCATCGAGGATGACGCCCAGGCAGGAACCGAGACCGTAGGCTACCAGGACGGCGGGTGCCCTGGCCACGCGGAATTCGGAAATACCGACCCGCAGCTTGCCGCTCACGGCGCACCTCCGACCGCTTCGAGAATGAAGCCGAGGGAAGCCGGATCGGGGAGCAGGAAAAAGTGCCCCTTGATCCCTTCCGCACCGGGCGCGACGCCATGGAATTCGGTTTCCACCATCAGGGCCAGGTCCCCGGCCTGACTCAGCTCGATCAGCACATAGTCGACCACCGCCCCGGCCATGTCGTAGGCCAGCATCGGCACCGAAGGGATCAGGGTCAGGTGCAGCAGGCTGCCGAGGGCGTTGAGGTAGGCCGAAGCAAGGATGTTGCCCACCTCCTTGAGCGTGGAGACGCCGATCTCGTTGAGGAGCGGTTCCGACTCGTCCCGGCGCAGCAGGCAGGCGAGCAGCCGCTGGACGCTTTCGCGGGGAAAGACGAGCAGAATGTTGCCGCGCGCGTCGCCGAGGATCCGCAGGGTGATCCCGGCCACCACACGCTCCGCCCCGCCCATCAGCTCGGGGACCTGGGCGACATCGGTCACGGTCACCCGCGGAACACGCAGGTAAATGGTCTCGCCGATCAGCTGGGAGAGGGCGGTGGCGGCATGCCCCATGCCGATGTTGCTGACTTCCTTGAGGGCATCGAGCTGTCCTTCGCTCAGACGGGAAAAGGTCACGAATTTTCTCCTCTCGGCCGGGCGGCCGGCGCGCCGGGCCGCTGCTCCAGCAGCGATTGCGGATCGATGATGAAAATTACGCTGCCGTCTCCCAGCACCGTCGCACCATGAACGCCCGGGAGCCGGTCGAGGGGAAACGCCAGACTCTTGACGAAGACTTCACGCTGGCCGACCAGCCGGTCGACCACCAGCCCGACCTTGCGGCGGCGCCCTTCGACGACGACCACCGGCAGGCTTCCCCCGGCAGATGGCCGTGCGGGCAGCTGGAGCATCTTGCGCAGCGACAGCAGGGGAACCAACTCTTCCTCGAAAGGGATCACCATCTGCCGCCCGGAGGAGCGGACATCCTCGCGGGCAACATCGAGGGTCCGCAGCACCTTGGTGATGGGGATACCGACGGTATGGCCCGCGCATTCCACCAGCAGAACCTGGATGATCGCCACCGACAGCGGCAGTTTGAGCAGGAAGCGGGTCCCCAGGCCCGGCTCCGACTGGATGTCGAGCCCTCCCCCCAGGTTTTCCACGGCCTTCTTGACCACGTCCATGCCGACGCCGCGGCCCGAGGTTTCGGTGATCTCGGCTGCCGTGGAAAAACCGGGACGACAGACCAGCTGGAGGATATCCCGATCCGGCAGCGCACTGGCCTGGGCAGGGGTAACCATCCCCTTTTCCAGGGCCTTGCGACGGATGGCGACGGGGTCCATGCCGCGGCCGTCATCGGCCACCTCCAGCAGCACCAGGTCTTTCTCCCGCCAGGCACGCACGCTCACGGCGCCGCGCGCCTCGATGCCATGGTCGACGGCGTTGCGCACCAGGTGCACCAGGGGGTCGGCCAGCTCTTCGAGAATGGCCCGGTCGAGCTCGACTTCGATGCCGGTCATGCGCAGCTCGACATTTTTGCCGCTCTTGCGGCCGAGATCCCGAACCAGCCGCGGGAGCCGGCCGGTGATGCTCTCCAGCGGCATCATCCGCACCTGCAGCACATGATGATGCAGATCGGCGATCAGCCGCCGCAGCTGCTCGAGCGCCTCGCCGGCCTCGGTCCAGCGCGTCTCGCGAAAAGCCGTCTGCAGCATGTAGCGATTGGTGATGAGCTCGCCGGTCAGGTTGATGAAGCGGTCGAGGAGCTCGGTGCGCACCCGCACCGTTCGCCCACCCTCGTCCCGCTGGGGCAGCCGTGGCTGCTCCCGGCGCCGGTCGACGGCGAGGGAAACCCGTTCCACATCGGCCATCGCCGCCAGCACTTCCTGTATCTGTCCGGGCGGCTGTTCGGTCAGCAGCCAGGCCTCCAGACGGCGGATCGCCCCCCCCTGCCCCAGTTCCTCCGCCGTCGGGGCACTCTTCAGCAGCGTTCCCAGCCGGCCTATCTCCCGCAGGAGGAGCAGCGCGCGGGCCGCCGGCGCGATGGCCTCGGCGGCCAGTTCGACGGTCACCTGCAGCGCCTGTCCCGGAACCGGTTCGGCAGGCGCCTCCGGCGGCGCGGCAGATAGCGGTGCCGGCGCAAGGGGCACAAGCGAGGGTTCAGTTTCCGCAGAGGCAACGGCGGCCGCCAGAAATGTGTCCACCTCGCGCTCCGGCTGCTCGGTGGCCACGTCCTCGAGCAGCCCCTCCAGCAGATCGACCCCCGCCAGCAACCGGTCGATGGCGGCGGCGGAAACGGCGCCGCCCTTGCGAAAACCGTCCATCAGGTCTTCCAGGTAGTGGGCGAGCTGCACCGTCTGTTCGTATCCCATCGAGGCCGCCATCCCCTTGATGGAATGCGCCGCCCGAAACAGGGAATCGATCCCCTCGCGGTCGGTGGGGTTCTTTTCCAGGGCTACGACCAGGCTGGCCATACTCCGGAGATGCTCCTGCGTCTCGGAGAGGAACATCCCCCGGTATTTGGACATGTCCATAGGCAATTCCGGCGTAAGGCTAAGGGAAAAAGGCAAAGGGGAGAACTTTCATCCTTCTTCCCTCATCCTTCATCCTTGATTTTTGGTCACCCGCCGCACGACGTCGAGAACCCGCTCTTCCTTGAATGGTTTGACGATAAAATCCTTGGCCCCGGCCTGCACCGCCTCGATGACCAGCGCCTCCTGGCCAAGGGCGCTGCACATGACGACGCGGGCGTCGGGGTCCTCGCGGGTGATCTGCTGCAGCGCCTCGATGCCGCTCTTGAGCGGCATGACGATATCCATGGTCACCAGGTCCGGGCGCAGCTCGAGATACCTTTCAACCGCCTCGACGCCGTTGGCCGCCTCACCGACGACCTGAAAGCCGGCTTTGACGAAAATCTCCCTGAGCATGTTGCGCATGAACAGGGCATCGTCCGCAATCAGAATCCTAAGTCCCATGGTCTCCTCCTGTCCCCATTTCAGTCATCTCCAGGCTCGCGAGCAGCTGCGCCGCATCGAGCAGATTGATCATTTCACCATCGAGGCTGAAGACCGCCCGGCTGCAGTTGGCCCGTCGGCCATCTTCCCGGGAGGACAACAGCGCGTCGGCATCGAGCAGCACGATCCGCTGAATGGCGGTCACCGCCAGCGCCAGCCGACAGAGCGACGTTGCCAGAACAATGATGCGCCCATTCTTTTGGCCGGCGGCAAAGCCGAGGCAGGCACCCAGGTCGAGAACCGGCAGAATGTTGCCGTGAAAATTGATGGCCCCCGGAAAGGCGGCCGGCGCCAGTGGGATGTAGTGATAAGGCGGCGGCTCGATGACTTCCTGGATATGGGCCACCTCCAGGGCATAGAGCTCTTCGCCGAGGCGAAAGATAAGAACCTGTTCCATGCCGCCCTAGCTCTTCTCGGGAGCGAGCTGAAAGCGCCTGACCGCCTCGAGCAGTTGCTCGGCGAGGGCCGAGAGGTCCTGGGCCGAACAGGCCATTTCCTCCATCGAGGCCGACTGCTCCTCGGTCGCTGCGGAGACCTCCTGGGTGGCTGCGGCGTTGTCGGTAATGACGCGGGAGATCTCGTCGATCGCCGCCACCATCCCCTTGGCCCCTTCGGCCTGCTTCTGCGATAGCTCGGCGATGCTGGTCGCCTTGGTCTGGGTGGCGACGGCGGTTTGAATGATCTCCTCGAAAGCGCCGCTGGTGGTGTCGAGCGCTGCCCGCTCACTGTCCATCTCCCGGATACTCGTCTGCATCGAGGACTGGACTTTCTGGCTTTCCTCGCGGATCGCCTCGATCAGCCGGGAGATTTCGCCCGCCGAATCACTGGAGGAATCGGCCAGTTTGCGGATCTCCTCGGCGACCACGGTGAAACCACGACCGTACTCGCCGGCCCGGGCCGCCTCGATGGTGGCGTTCAGGGCGAGCAGGTTGGTCTTCTGGGCGATACCGGTGATCACTTCGACGATCTTGCCGATCTTCTGCACCTGCGTGCCGAAGGAGACGATCTGCTCGCCATTGCGCTCCACGTCCCCGAGCACCTGCTTCATTTTCGCCATTGAATTGCGGGCGATCTCTCCGCCGCGCTGGGCGGTGCGGGCGGTGTCGCTGGCCGAGGCGGAGAGCTTCTTGGCGGAAGCGGCAATCAGGTCGATGGAGACCGCCATCTCTCGGATCAGCCGGGACGATTTTTCCACCATTTCCGCCTGGGTTTCGGCGCCGCGACTGATCTGTTCGACGGTGTTGGCCACCTCCAGGGAAGAGGCCGTCATCTCCTCGGAGGTGGCCGAAAGGCCGTGCGCCGATTCGGCGGCCCTGACCGCCGAGGCCCGGATGGTTCCGACCAGCTCGCGCAGGCTCTCCACCACCAGATTGAGGGAGGCGGCCAGATCGGCCGTCTCGTCCGGAAAGCCGCTTCGGGGAAGCAGGACGGGTGCCGAGAGGTCCCCGTGGCTGAGACGTTCGGCCGCCTCCCGCAGATGCCGGATATTGGCGGTGAAGGCCCTGGAGAAGAACCACCCCAGCACCAGGCCCACCAGGATGGCGCAGGCGACGGCAACCAGCTGCTGCATTTCCTCGGGGATGCCGAGGGAGGGGACCAGCAGATTCAGGAAAACGACGGAGCCCACCACGATGATGAAGCCGGCCACGAATTTGTAGGTGATCTCTACGCGCATCAATCCGCTCCTTCCGCCCCGGCCGGGCGGGTTTCAATGTCAACGCATGCCAGGAACTTCTCTGCCCCTGCCGGCAGCTATTGCCGCTGATAGATTCGCTCGCCGGCGTATTCGGCCGCAAAGAGTCGGCGACTCTGGCCCAGCAGCATTTCGGCCTTCCCGAGGACCAGAATCCCGCCGGCCGGCAGCGCCGCCGCGAAGCGCTGCAGGATGTTCTCCTGCTCCTCCCGGGAGAAGTAGATCAGCACATTGCGGCAAATGATCAGGTCCGCCCGGGGATAGGCCGGCGCCGTCAGCATGTTGTGCCGCTCAAAACGCACCAGGCGCCGGATCGCCTCGGTCAGCCGCAACCCCTTCCCTTCCGGGGTAAAGAAGCGCTCCCGCAACGCCGCCGGCACTTCGGCCAACCGCTGCGGTTCATACAGACCGGCCCGGGCGCTTTCAAGAACAGCGGCGCTGATGTCGGTGCCGAGGATGTCGATCTTCACTTCCGGCGGCGCCAGCTCCTGCAGCAGCAGGGCCAGCGAATAGGGCTCCTCACCGCTGGCGCAGCCGACACTCCACAAACGGAGGGTCCGGCGTCCTTCGGCCTGCACCCGGCGCAGCAGTTCCGGCAGGACCTGCCGCGCGAGCAGGTCAAAGGTCGAGGGGTTGCGAAAAAACTGGGAGACATGGATGGTCAGTGCCGCCATCAGGGCATCCAGCTCCGCCTCGTCCCGTTCCAGCAGGGCCAGGTACGGCCGGGCCTCGCTGAAGCCCCGGGCGCGGACGCGGGTGGCGATGCGGCGCTTGACGCAGCGGTCCTTGTACATGGCGAGGTCGAAGCCCCGCTTCGCCAGCAGGATGCGGCACACCTCGCGAAACTCCGCCTCCGGGAATTCACTCCCGACAAAAGGGGCGGGGCGGCTGTCGCCGGTCGGCACAGTGTTCACCGGCAGGCCCTTCTGACGGGAAAATCCCGGGTTAAAGACCAACAGGTTAAGTAAAGCATTCTCACGCTCGTTCGCTCCGCTCACTCAAGGCGCAAAGACCGCCAAGGAAGGCCAAACCCGATTTTCTTTGCGCTCTTTGCGCCTTGAGCGAATGCAATGAGCCGGCGTGGGACGCTTTTCCATGTTCTTCGCGTGGCTCCCATCTCTCAGCCGCTTCGGCCGAAATGATCGTAGCCGGCCCTCCGGGGCGGAACTCGGCGGCCATCCCGACCGAGGACGATCAGTCCTGCCTCCGGCGCGGTGATTCTCCCCAGACGCGTCACCGGCACTCCGACGGACCCCGCCAGGTCGGCCAGCTCCGCCTCGCGCTCCGGCGGCACCGTAAAGAGCAGTTCGTAATCCTCGCCGCCGGCCAGGGCGAGATCGAGCAGCGCCGGTTCCTGCGCCAGCGCCCGGCGAAAAGGCTCGGAGAGGGGCAGCGCCGCCGTCTCGATCGCGGCACCCGCCTGCGAGGCCTCCAGGATGTGCCCCAGGTCGGCCAGCAGGCCGTCGGAGATATCGATCATGGCGGTGGGAATGGCGGCCTGCGCCAGCGCCCGGCCGAGACCGGTCCGGGCCTCGGGGTCGTGATGCCGGCGGGCGAGAAAGGGTTCCGGCGCCTCTCCTGCCAGCAGCAGCTGCAGGGCGAGGCCGCTGTCGCCGAGGGTTCCCGAGACGTAGAGGGTATCGCCCGGCCGGGCCCCACGGCGGCGGACCAGCTCCCTCTCGGTGACCGCCCCCTCGGCGGTCACCGAGATCAGCAGCGGTCCCGGCGAACGGCAGGTATCGCCGCCGGCCAGCGTGGCACCGTAGTGCCGGGCCGCTTCGAGAAAACCGGCAACGAAGTCGTCGAGATTTTCGACGCTCATGCCGACCGGAACGGCGAGCCCCAGGAAGAGGTGACGCGGTGTTCCCCCCATGGCGGCGATATCGCTGACGTTGACGGCAACGCTCTTGCGTCCCAGCGTGTGCAGGTCGGTCCAGTCGCGGCGGAAATGAACCTGCTCGATCAGCAGGTCGGTAGTGGTGAGCAGCAGTTCGCCCGGCGGCAGGGAAAGCGCGGCGCAGTCATCGCCGATTCCCAGTCGCACCCCGGCGGCAGGCGGTATGGAGCGGGCGATGCGGTCGATGAAACCGAACTCCCCCAGGTCCGCCAGTTTCACGGTTTGGCTTCCAGCGCCGCGGCAAGCACCTCGTCCATGGTGCGGGCGGAGACGAAGCGCACCTTCTTGCGCAGATGCGGCGGGATCTCCTCCAGGTCTTTCTCGTTGCGCCAGGGGATGATGATGGTCCTGATGCGGGCCCGCACCGCCGCCAGCACCTTTTCCTTGAGCCCGCCGATGGGCAGCACCTGGCCGCGCAGGGTGATTTCCCCGGTCATCGCCACATCCTTGCTGACCGGCCTGCCCGAGAGCGCCGAGATCAGGGCCGTCGCCATGGTCACCCCGGCGCTCGGTCCGTCCTTGGGGATGGCGCCGGCCGGGACATGGACGTGGATCGCCCGCCCCTCGTAGAAATCGGGATCGATGCCGAGCTCCTGGGCGTGGGCGCGGGCGTAGGAGAGGGCGGCATGGGCGCTCTCCTTCATCACCTCGCCGAGGTGCCCGGTGAGGGTCAGCTCCCCCTTCCCCTTCATGGTGTTCACCTCGACGTAGAGGATTTCGCCGCCGACTTCGGTCCAGGCCAGGCCGGTGGCGACCCCAACCTCGCTCTGCCGCAGTTCTTCCTCGGGCAGGTAGCGCGGCGGGCCGAGAAAGCGGCTGACGGTGCTCTCGGTGACCAGGACCGGCTTCTTGCGTCCTTCGGCATAGCGCCGCGCCACCTTGCGGCAGACGCTCCCCAGTTCCCGCTCCAGGTTGCGCAGCCCAGCCTCCGCGGTGTACTCGCTGATGATCTTCAGCAGGG
>DASPGW010000042.1 GCA_035620395.1 Desulfuromonadales bacterium
TCCGTGTCAACAAAAACAACAATGTTCGACGTGTTGACTGGCATTTAGACCCTGTTTGAACATCCTTCGGGGTGGCCAAACACTGTGTTATAAGAATTGACCTTAACGTAAAGTGTATGTATAAATGCCGTAAGCCACACCAGGGTGTATGATTAATAGTGTCTGGCCGGTAAATACCACGCCGCTCCATCTGGCTGGCGGAAGTCAGGGGGAGGGACGGCTGGACGAAGGAGAACCGGGAGGCTGAGGTGAAGACGATCGGAATCATCGGTGCGGGACAGATGGGGAGCGGGATCGCCCACGTCGCCGCCCTCGCGGGGTTCGAAGCGCTGCTGTACGATGTGGCTGCGCCCCAGCTGGAAAAGGCGCACGCCGCCATCGGCCGGAACCTGCGGCGGCAGGCGGATAAAGGGGCGATCGAGTCCTCGGCGGTGACGGCCGCATCGGCCCGGCTCAGGGCCACGAACAGCCTGGACGATATGGCCGGTTGCGATTTCGTCATCGAGGCGGTGCCGGAGAGCGAGGAGCTCAAGCTGGATATTTTCCGCAAGCTCGACCGTATCGTCTCGCCCGGCGTGGTACTGGCCAGCAATACCTCTTCCATCTCCATCACCCGCCTGGCTGCCGCGACCGGCCGGCCCGACAAGGTGATCGGCATGCACTTCATGAACCCGGTCCCGGTGATGAAGCTGGTCGAGGTCATCCGGGCGCTGACCACCTCGGAGGAGACCTTTGCCGTCACCCTGGAGCTGGCGGCGAAGCTGGGGAAGGAGGTCGCGGTCGCCCGGGACTATCCCGGCTTCATCGTCAATCGGGTGCTGATCCCGATGATCAACGAGGCGATTTTCGCCCATTTCGAAGGGGTCGGTTCGGTGGCGGACATCGACAAGGCGATGCAGCTCGGCACCAACCAGCCGATGGGCCCTTTGACTCTGGCCGACTTCATCGGTCTCGACACGGTGCTGGCGATCATGAAGGTACTCCATGCGGGGTATGGCGATGCCAAATACCGGCCCTGTCCGCTGCTGGTCAAGAAGGTCGAGGCCGGGCAGCTCGGCCGCAAGAGCGGCAAGGGATTTTACGACTATGGGCAGGGGAGGTAGCGCATGGACTTTCAACTGACCGAAGAACAGAGCCTGATTCGCGAAACGGTGCGCAGTTTCGCCGAGAAAGAGGTCGCCCCATCCGCCGCCGCGCGCGACGAGGAAGAGCGCTTCGACCGCGCGCTGATGTTCGAGCGGCTGGCCGAACTGGGGCTGACCGGCATCGTCTTCCCCGAGGAATACGGTGGGGCGGGAGCCGATTACATCAGCTACGCCATCGCCGTGGAAGAGCTCTCCCGGGTCTGCGCCTCGACCGGCGTCACCCTTTCGGCCCACCTCTCCCTCGGCGCCAACCCCATCTACCTCTTCGGCACCGAGGAGCAGAAGCGCCAGTACCTCGTGCCCCTGGCGGCGGGGAGCAAAATGGGGGCCTTCGGCCTGACCGAGCCTTCAGCCGGCTCCGACGCCGGCGGCACCAGGACCACGGCGGTGCCCGACGGCGAGGAGTGGGTGCTTAACGGGTCGAAGATCTTCATCACCAACGGCGGCGAGGCCGAGATCTATATCGTCTTCGCCCGCACCGACAAAGGTGCCCAGAAACATCATGGCATTAGCGCCTTCATCCTCGAAAAGGGGACGCCCGGCTTCTTCTTCGGCAAAAAGGAAACGAAGATGGGGATCCGTTCCTCGCCGACCATGGAACTGGTTTTCGACAACTGCCGGATTCCGAAGGGGAACCTGCTCGGCAAGGAAGGGGAGGGGTTCAAGATCGCCATGAAGACCCTCGACGGCGGGCGCATCGGCATTGCCGCCCAGGCTCTCGGCATCGCGCAGGGAGCCTTTGAGGCGGCGGCAGCCTACGCCCGGGAGCGCAAACAGTTCGACCAGCCGATTGCGACCTTCCAGGCGGTGCAGTTCATGCTGGCCGACATGGCGACCCGGATCGAAGCGGCACGCTTGCTGGTCTACCAGGCGGCCCATCGGGCGAGCGCCGGCCTCTCCTACGGCAAGGAGTCGGCCATGGCCAAGCTCTTCGCCTCGGAGACGGCGATGGAGGTTACAACCAAGGCGGTGCAGGTCTTCGGCGGCTATGGCTACACCCGCGAATTCCCGGTGGAGCGGATGATGCGCGACGCCAAGATCACCGAGATCTACGAAGGCACCAGCGAGGTGCAGCGGCTCGTCATCGGTACGGCGGTCACCCGCGGCTGAACACTGCCCGGGCCCCTGAGTCCTGAAGCAGAGGAGAGGTTCACCAATGGAATACACCCGTGAAATCTACTGGAACATCGGCCACGGAGCGGGAGTGCTCGTCCCGATGTACCTGCTGACCGCGGCAGCTCTGGCGATTCTGGCCCGGGGCTTCTGGCAGCGGGTCAAGGTCTACCGGCAGGGCCGGGCGCTTGAGCGCACGGACGATCTGGCCGGGCGGCTGGTCGGGGCGCTCCGGCAGGCGCTCAGCCAGGCGCAGGTGCTGCGGGTGCCGGGGGCGGGGACCGCTCACGGGCTCTTCTTCTGGGGCTTCTTCCTGCTCTTTATCGGCACCTGCCTCATCGTCGTGCAGGCCGACTTCACCGACCCGCTCTTCGGCGTGCAGTTTTTGAAGGGGAGCTTCTACCTGCTCTTCTCGGTGGTGTTAGATCTCGCCGGGGCAGTCGCCATCGTCATGCTCGGCGGGCTCTTCGTGCGCCGCTATGTCTTCCGCCCGCCCGGGCTGCCGATGAAGCGGGACGACGCCATCTCCCACGCCCTGCTCTTCGCCATCCTGGTCACCGGCTTTGTGATCGAAGGGGCGCGCATGGCGGTGACCGAACTGGGGACGCCTCTGGCCGCCTGGTCGCCGGTCGGGCTCCTCTTCGCCAAGGCGCTCTCGGGTCTGGGCGACTCCGGCCTGCGCACCCTGCACGCCGGCCTCTGGTGGCTGCACCTGCTGCTCGCCTTAGGCTTCATCGCCCTGATCCCCTTCACAAAGCTGCGCCACCTCTTCACCACCAGCGCCAACTACATTTTCGTCGACCGCCGTCCCAAAGGGACGCTGGCGACGGTCGACCTGGAGGCCGAAGGGGCCGAGAGCTTCGGCGCCGCCAAGCTCACCGAGCTTTCCTGGAAGGACCTCTTCGACAGCGATGCCTGCACCTTCTGCAAGCGCTGCCAGGACCGCTGCCCGGCCTGGGCCACCGACAAGCCCCTCTCGCCGATGAAGGTGGTCAACCAGATCCAGGAGGTCGCCTTTGGTCAACCCGAGGCGAACCTCGTCGACACCGCCTCCCGGGACGTGCTCTGGGCCTGCACCACCTGTTTCGCCTGCCAGGAGATATGTCCGGCCGCCATCGAACACGTCCCCAAGATCATCGAGATGCGCCGGCACCTGGTGCTGATGGAAGGGGAGTTCCCCGGCGAGGAGGTGATGACCGCCACCGACCAGACCGAGGTCAACGGCAACCCCCTCGGGATGGCCTTCGCCACGCGGGGCGACTGGGCGCTTGATCTCGGCGTCAAGCCCCTCGCCGAAGATCCCGAGGTCGACGTCCTCTACTTCGTCGGCTGCTACGCCTCCTTCGACAAGCGCAACATCAAGGTTGCCAAAAGCTTCATCAGGCTCTGCCAGGCCGCCGGCATCAAGGTCGGCATCCTCGGCAAGGAGGAGAAGTGCTGCGGCGACCCGGTGCGCAAGATGGGCAACGAATACCTCTACCAGGCCGTCGCCACCGAGAACATCGGGGCGATCCAGGGCTACGGCGTCAGGAAGGTGGTCACCACCTGCCCGCACTGCTTCAACACCCTGGCCAAGGACTACCGGGACCTCGGCTTTACTCCGGAGGTCGAGCACTACACGGTCTTTCTCGAGCGCCTGCTGGAGCAGGGCAGGCTCAAGCTGGCGCCGCCGCAGAGCTTCGCCTGCACCTACCACGACAGCTGCTACCTCGGCCGCCACAACGGCATCTACGAGGCGCCCCGCACCCTCATCCAGGTCGCCGGCGGCCAGCTTGCCGAGATGACGAAAAACCGCGACGAGGGCTTCTGCTGCGGCGCCGGCGGCGGCCGCATCCTCGCCGAGGAGAAGCTGGGAACGCGCATCAGCGAGGCCCGGGCGAAAATGGCCGCCGAGACCGGCGCCCCGCTGCTGCTCTCCAACTGCCCCTTCTGCCTGACCATGTTCGAGGACGGCATCAAGGGGGCGGGCCTGGAGGGGCAGCTCGCGCCGCGGGATATCGCCGAGGTGCTGGCCGAGCGGCTGTAACCACTAAAACATCGGACCGATCGGACGGATCAGACCGATCGGTCCGATGAAGAGCAAAGGAGAAAAGCCATGAAAATTCTCGTCTGCATCAAGCAGGTACCCGACATGGAGTCGCGCTTCAAGGTGAACGCCGCCGGCAGCTGGTACGACACCAGTGATCTCGCCTGGCGGCTGAACGAGTACGACGAATACGCCGTCGAGCAGGCAGTGCAGGTGAAGGAGCAGCTGGGCGGCGCCCCCGAGATCACCGTCCTCTGCGTCGGCCCCGAGCGGGTCAAGGAGGCCATCAAGAAGGCCCTGGCCATGGGGGGCGACAAGGGCGTGCACGTTCAGGACGAGGCGAGCTTTGAGAAGGACCCCTTCGAGATCGCCTCGGTTATCGCCGAGTACGCCCGCAGCGAGCACTTCGATCTCATTCTCACCGGCATGCAGTCCCAGGACCGCGGCTCGGCGCAGGTCGGGGTGCTTCTGGCCGAGATGCTCGGCATCCCCGCCGTCACCACCATCGTCGGTTTTACTCTTGAGAACGGTGCCGTCACCGCCAAAAGAGAGTTAGAGGGGGGCCTCAAGGCGGTGGTCAAGGCCCGGCTTCCGGCCCTCTTCACCTGCCAGCTCGGCCTCAACACCCCACGCTACCCGACGCTGCCCAACATCATGAAGGCCAAGAAGAAGGAGCTGGCCGCCCTCGCCGTGGCCGACCTGCTCAAGGTTCAGCCGCTCGCCGTCACTGCGAAGATGACCCTGCCGGAGAAGAAGGCGGGCGGCGTGGTGTTGGAGGGGGAGATCGGCGAGCTCGCCGACAAGCTGATCGGGATCCTCAAGGAAAAGACTGCGGTCTTCAAATAATCAAGGATGAGGGATGAGGGATGAATAAAAGGCCTTTGCTAATAAAAGGAGAGAAGTGATGAAAGCACTGCTCGTTGGAGAATACCGGGAAGGCAAGCTGCTCGGCAGCACCTATGAAACGCTCGCCTTCGCGCAGAAGATAGGCGCCGCGGCCGTCCTGTTCGCCGTCGGCAGCGAGGGCGACCTGCCCCGATTCGACGGCAAGCTCTACCTGGCCGATGCCGGCCGGTACGGCGAATACAACCCGCCGGCGCACAAGGCGCTGCTGCTCGAGGTGATCGCCAAGGAAAAACCCGACCTCGTGGTTCTGTCCCACTCCTCCTACGGCTGGGACCTCGCGCCCCGGCTGGCGGTGGCCCTTAATGCCGCGCAGGTCTCCGAGGTGGTTGACGTTCGGGACGGCGCCTTCGTGGTTCCGGCCTGCAACGCCAAGCTGCGCCGGCAGGTGCGGCCGAAGAGCGCCGTGACCGTGGTCACCCTGCAGGCCGGCGCCTTCGGCCTGACCGGCGAACCCGCCGGCACCCCGGCCGTGGAGAGAATCGAAGCCCAGGCCGAAGGCAACGTGGAATTCGTCGGCTATGAGCCCGCTGAGAAGGGGGAGGTCGATCTCTCCCGCGCCGAGGTGATCGTCAGCGCCGGCCGCGGCATCGGCAAGCCGGAGAACGTCGAGATCATCGCGAGTCTCGCCAGGGCGCTGGGCGGCGAGCTCGGGGCGAGCCGCCCGGTGGTCGACGCCGGCTGGGTTGATCACAGCCGTCAGGTCGGCACCACCGGCCAGACGGTGGCGCCCAAGCTTTATGTCGCCTGCGGCATCTCCGGGGCGATCCAGCACCTGGCGGGGATGAAGAAGTCGGGCTTCGTGGTGGCCATCAACAAGGACAAGGACGCCCCCATCGGCGAGGTCGCCGACGTGCTGGTGGTGGCCGACGTGCTGCAGCTGGCGCCGGCCCTGGTCGAGAAGATCAAGGCACTTTAAGCGCTCACGTCATGGATATTCTCGCCGCCTTTGGCAAGCAGGTGTAGCGCGACCGGCATCCTCATTTTCGAAGTCGGGCGGCCCAGGCCTGGCAGGGCGGAAATGCTGCCAAAACGGAAGAGACCGTACCTGTCACGGGTACGGTCTCTCTTATTTTCGGATCCGGTCGGGTTAGCCGGTTGGATGCTTCAGGCCTGCTTGTCGCCAAAGACCTGGGCGCTGAAGATGTAGATCTCGGTGTCATCGGCCTGCCAGGAGTCGATTGGCAGGCCGGCCTTGAGGCAGGTCTGGCGCAGGAACGTTTCACGGTCCCAGCCGTACTCGGGGGCGACCTGGGGAAGCAGTACGCCGCGGTAATATCCCCTTTCCAGGTAGATGCCGTGTTTGCCGACCTCGATCTCTTCGATGCTGTCTATCTTTTGCAGGGGGGAGAGGACCGAAATTTCCAGGGTGAAGTTCTGCAGATCATTCTCTTTCATCGGATAGAATCGCGGATCTTTGGAAGCCGAGGCGATGGCCATTTCCGCTACTTCACGGAAGAGCGGCAGTTCCGACTGGAAGTTGCCGATGCAGCCGCGCAACTGTCCGCCCTGCTTGATGGAGACGAAACAGCCGTTGCGCCTGTTGAGCACCTTTTCTTCGCGCGGCTCGACATATTTTTTGCCGGTGCGCACGCAGGTCTCAATGGCCTTGCGGGCGATGTCGAGAAGGGCGGCTTTCTCATTGGCGTTCAACTCTTTATCCACGGAGCCTCCTGCAAGTCGGATATCATCGAAAACAAGGGTCGTTCCCAAGCGGTCACACTATAGTCAAATCCGCCGTTTTTTTCAAGAAATTCAGATCGGCTCCAGCCAGGACCGGAAAAGTCCATCCAGGCATGAGGGGAATCTCGGGAACTGGATTCCAGTCGGGCTGTCTCATTCCTGACGGGGGGGAAAGAAATGGTGCTGAAGCGACTCGGTTAGCTCGGCGCAGAGAAAAATAAAGGCACCCGTCAATCGAGGTCGATTCGACCTCTCGGGCGCCCTATGTGGTTATAAATAATTTTGCTCGCCTGGACTCCGGAGGCCCGGACGCTCAAAGAACTCTCGGTGAAGCTGGCGGAGTTTGCAGTTTTGTTCAGTGGTTGACGACCAGCGCCTGAGTTGAGCCATGGACGAGCACCGAATCGCCCTCTTTGCTGATCCACAATGCGCCGCAGTCGCCACATTCCTGAAGGTTCTCGGCAAAACCGTCAGAGTGCGTATCGAGTTCGACGCGTGTTTTGTTTTGGCAGATGGGACATTCCATGGGTGAGCTCCTTTGTGTTATCTGGTTATTATTCCCAAACCTGTTTGGAATATACTCCTCAGGAAGTTGCTACGCAAGGGGAAAAATGCAATAAAAATGTTTTAAATCAACTATTTATGATGTAGACGGTTTGCTGGGTATAACGATTTTATATGTTTCTTTAATGTGTTTTTGGGAGATGATCGTATTAAGTGCCCAACTATTTGTAAAAATTGACTTTATTACCTTCTATAACCATATTTGCAATTTTCTATTGTATTTGGTCTGACCAATTTGCGAGGAGAAGATTTCCGGTCACTAACCCGGGCGCAAAAAAAAGGCCCCGTTTCCGGGGCCTTTTCGTAACCATCGATCCTGGCGGTCAGGATTTGGTCTGTTTCTCGTGGCGCTTGCGTTCATTGGCGTCGAGGTAGCGCTTCCGCAGCCGGATCGACTTGGGGGTGACCTCGACCAGTTCGTCTTCAGCAATGTATTCGAGGGCCTGCTCCAGCGTCAGGGTGTGCGGCGGCGAGCATTTGGTGGAATCGTCGGACCCTGAAGCGCGGACGTTGGTCAGTTTCTTGCCGCGGCACGAGTTGACCACCAGATCGTTGTCCTTGGCGTGCTGGCCAATGATCATCCCTTCGTAGACGGCAGTGCCGGGGCCGATAAAGAGGATGCCGCGGTCCTGCAGGTTGAAGAGGGAATACGAATTGGTCTCACCGGCCTCGATGGAGATGAGCACGCCGTTCTTGCGTCCGGCGATGGGGCCCTTGTAGGGGGCGTACTCGTGGAAGGTGTGGTTCATCACCCCGGTCCCCCGGGTGTCGGTGAGAAACTCGGTGCGAAAGCCGATCAGTCCCCGGGCGGGAATGACGAATTCCAGGCGATTGACGCCGTTCATCGGCTGCATGGAGACCATCTCCGCCTTGCGGGTGCCGAGCTTCTCGATGACCGTCCCCTGGTACTCTTCCGGAACGTCGATCACCAGATATTCCATCGGCTCGCACCGGACGCCGTCGATCTCCCGGAAGATGACCTCCGGCTTGGAGACGGAAAGCTCAAAACCTTCGCGGCGCATGTTTTCGATGAGGATCGACAGGTGCAGTTCGCCACGGCCGGAGACCTTGAAGGTATCGGTGTTGTCCGTCTCCTCGACCCGCAAGGAGACGTTGGTGCGCAATTCCTTCATCAGTCGGTCGCGAATATTGCGAGAGGTGACGTATTTACCTTCCTTGCCGGCAAAGGGGGAGTCGCTGACCATGAAGTTCATCGACAGGGTCGGCTCGTCGATGGCCAGGTAGGGAAGGGCTTCGGGGGCGGCGGCGTTGGCCAGGGTTTCACCGATGCCGACGTTCTCGAAGCCGGCGATGGTGACGATGTCTCCGGCGAGGGCCTCGGCCAGTTCCACCTGATTGAGTCCTTCGTAGCCGAGGAGCTTGCTGATGCGCCCCCGGACGATCTTGCCGGTCTTGTCGATGTGGGCGATCGTTTCCCCGGCCTTGACCTTGCCGTTGAAAATCTTGCCAGTGGCCATGCGGCCGATGTAGTCGTTGTAGGCGATGCTGCTGACCAGCATCTGGAAGGGGGCGTCGGGGTTTGCCACAGGGGGGGCGACACGGGCGCCTATCATCTGGAAGAGCGGCTCGAGGTCGCTGGACTCGTCGGCCAGCTCACGTTTGGCGAAGCCGAGCTTGGCGCTGGCGTAGACGATGGGAAAATCGAGCTGTGCCTCGTCGGCGTTGAGTTCGCAGAAGAGGTCGAAGACCATGTTGACCACCTCTTCCGGGCGGGCGCCGGGACGGTCGATCTTGTTGATTACGACAATCGGCTTGATTCCAAGATCAAGGGATTTCTTGAGCACGAAACGGGTCTGCGGCATCGGCCCGTCGAAGGCATCGACCAGCAGCAGCACCGAGTCGACCATTTTCAGGATCCGCTCCACTTCACCGCCGAAATCGGCATGGCCGGGAGTATCGACGATGTTGATCTTCAGACCGCCGTGATGGATGGAGAGGTTTTTGGCCAGAATGGTGATCCCCCGCTCCTTTTCCAGGTCGTTGCTGTCCATCACCCGCTCGGTGATCACCTGGTTTTCCCGAAAGACTCCGGATTGCTTGAGCATGGCGTCCACGAGGGTGGTCTTCCCGTGGTCGACGTGGGCGATGATGGCGATGTTGCGAATTTTTTCGGACATGCTGGAACAGTGACTCCTCGGATTCAATTTCGCGCGGTATGACGCGTGTGCTTACTGCAAAACCTTAGCATAATACATCAAAATCCATCGAATAGCTATCAAAAACAGTCTGACCCCGGTCGCGGCGCAGATCTGACAAACCTCCAGGCTTCGCTTGTCATCGTTGTCAAACCATTCTAAGATTGAGCAGGAATACTATTTTGCGGCAATGAGAAAGGAATGACCTCCATGATGCGTCAGAAGCGAACCGTCGCGTTTTTGCTGTGGCCGATTCTTGCCCTGATCGGCTTTACGGGTTGCGCGGTCAATCCGGCTACCGGCCGGACCGAGCTGGCGTTGATACCGGTTCCCGCTTCCCAGGAAATCGCCATCGGCGAGAAGACCTTTCCGCAAGCCGTGCAGCAGATGGGGGGCGAGTACCCCGATGAGCGCCTGGCCGCTTACGTCAACCAGATAGGCTTGCGCCTGGGCCGCGCCAGTCAGCGCCCCGACCTGCCATACACGTTCAAGGTGGTCAACGACTCGACGCCCAATGCCTTCGCTTTGCCTGGTGGATTTATCGCCATTACCCGCGGCCTGCTGGTCAATATGGAAAACGAAGCACAGCTGGCCGCCATTCTCGGTCACGAAATAGGGCACGTAACGGCCCGCCACGCCGTTCAGGGTATACAGCGCGGTGCCCTGCTCAATGTCGCCATGTCCGTCCTCACGGGGGTGACCGGCGAAACGGCCTACGGGCCGCTGGCGCAGCAGGCCGGCGAGTTGAGCGCCGCATTGCTGGATCGCTCTTATAGCCGCGAACAGGAGCGGGAATCAGATCTCCTGGGCATCGACTATATGGTGCAGTCCGCCTACGACCCGCAAGGGGCCGTGCAGGTTCAGGAATTTTTCTACCGCCAGATCGAGGGGGGAGCAAATCCGATGTGGCTGTCCGGACTTTTCCGCACCCACCCCTTCTCCAAGGAGCGGATGGAGGCCAATGACGAGTATATCCGTAAGCGTTATGCGCAGACCTTGAACAATCCGAACTACGTCTTGCGTCCGGAAACCCTGCAGTCGGCCACCGCCCGTCTGCGGCAGAGTCGCAAGGGGTACGAGCTGTACGACCAGGCGCGGAAGCTGGAGGAAGCAGGGAGCCTCACGCAGGCCGTGACAGTCTACCTGCAGGCTGCCGCCGCGGCGCCCGACGAATCGCTCATCCTGACCGGTCTGGGGATGGCCTATCTCAAGGCCGAGAATGCCGGCTCGGCCCGACAGCATCTGCAGCGCGCCGTCCAACTGGACGGCAATTACCATCTCTCCCGCCTGGGCTTCGGCTATGCGCTGCTGCAGAAGGGGGATAACCCCGGAGCCGTCCGGGAGCTCGAAGCGAGCATGAAGCTGCTGCCGACCCTGCAGGGGGGCTATCTGCTGGCCGAGGGGTACGAAAAAACCGGCCAGCCGCAGAAAGCCCTGGAACTTTACCGGGCGGTCGCCCAGGCCGACCCGGAAGGCAAGCTGGGGCGCTCGGCCGCGGAGCGGGTGCGCGCTCTGGGTGGCACTTGATGGACTGGTCGACGCATCTCGAAGCGGATGAATCCGTGCTCTGGGAGGGCCGCCCCGCACCCCGCTGCTATGTTTTTCGCAACTGGCGGCACTCTCTCTTCGGAATCCTCCTGCTGCTGCTTTCGACCTGGTGGCTGGCGGTCGGTTATCAACTCGGCCACCTATATGACTGGATCTGGCTCGCCTGGCTGCCGCTCCCCTTTGTGCTGCTCGGCCTCTACCTCGCCCTGGGCCATGTGCTGCTGGCCCGCTATGAATGGGAGCGCGTCTACTATGCCGTGACCGACCGCCGCGTGCTGGTTCTTCGTGGCCTCTTCCGACCCCGCTTCGATTCTCTGCAACTGCCGGAGGTGACCTATTTCCAGGTCAGGCCTCAGGGCCGCGACCTGGCCACGGTCCGGATCTGCTCGGCTGTGTCTCGTCCGCACCTGATCCTATTGTGCATCGAACATCCCGGCCGCCTGATCGAGCTGCTCGAGTCGGCGATGGCGGCGAGCGGCGTCCTGGCCGCCGAACGTAACATTTCGCCGCAAACCTGACGACTTCGGTTCCGGTGAAATCGTTTGACTTTTCTTTCCCCCTTTGAGTACATTTGCGCGAATCTGCGGACAAAGGAATAATTACGTGTTTATGAACAAGAAATTTTATCTGGAAACCTTCGGGTGCCAGATGAATGTGGTCGACTCGGAGCGGATCGTCGATCTGCTGCAGCAGGCCGGCTACCGGCAGGTCGTCAGCGCCGACGAAGCCGATCTGATCCTTCTCAATACCTGCTCTGTGCGCGACAAGGCCGAACGCAAGGTTTACGGCCACCTCGGCCGTTTCAAGCCGCTCAAGGACGAGAACCCCGCCCTGATCCTCGGTGTCGGAGGTTGCGTCGCCCAGCAGGAGGGGGAGCGGCTGCTGCAGAAACTCCCCTACCTCGATCTGGTCTTCGGCACCCACAACGTGCACAAACTCCCCGAGATGGTGCGCTCCGTGGAGGAGAACCGCACCCGCTGCCTGGAGACGGACTTTCTCGACCGCGAAACCCGCCTGCAGCTTTTCCCGACGCGCACCGCCGGCGAGGCGGTTACCCGTTTCGTCACCGTCATGCAGGGGTGCGACAACTTCTGCTCCTACTGCATCGTTCCGCACGTTCGCGGCCGCGAAGTGAGCCGGCCGAGCGCCGAAATCCTTGCCGAGGTGCGGGAACTGGCCGCCGGCGGCGTCCGGGAGATTACCCTGATCGGGCAGAACGTCAATTCCTACGGCCAGAAGGAGCCCGGCGAGCGCTCCTTCGCCCAACTGCTGGCGGCGGTTCATGAGGTGGAGGGGATCGAGCGGATCCGTTTCACCACCTCGCACCCGAAAGACCTCTCCGATGAGTTGATCGAGGCTTTCGGCACCCTGGACAAGCTCTGCCACCATCTGCATCTGCCGGTGCAGAGCGGCTCGGATGCGATCCTGCGGGCGATGAACCGGGGCTATACGGCGGCCGGCTACCTGGAGAAGGTCCGTCGCCTCAAGAGCGTCTGTCCAGAGATCCGCCTGACTTCCGACATCATCGTCGGCTTTCCCGGCGAATCCGAAGCCGATTTCGAGGCGACGCTGGAGCTGATGGCCGAGGTCCGCTACGCCGACGTCTTCTCCTTCCTCTATTCCCGCCGTCCGGGCACCGCTGCTGCCGAACTCTCCGACGATCTGGCCGCCAAGGAGAGGCAGGCCCGCTTCGATCGTCTGCTCGCCCTGCAGGAGGAGGTCAGCCGCGCCACCTGGCAGGGGGATGTCGGCCGGACTCTGGCGGTGCTGGTCGAGGGGGAGAGCCGGCAGGGTGGGGGGCAGGTTTTCGGCCGCACCACCTGGAACCGGATCGTCAATTTCCCGGGAGATAAATCTCTTGTCGGCCGCATCGTTCCGGTGCGCATTACGGCGTCGTACAAGAACAGCCAGCTTGGAGAATTTCAAACGGAAGGATGAGCTCATCCTTCATCCCTCATCCTTCATCCTTTTTTAGGGGTTTTCATGATCGATCTGCACACCCACACCCTGTTCAGCGACGGGGAGCTGATTCCTGCCGAATTGACCCGCCGGGCTGCCGCGGCCGGTTATCAGGCCATTGCCATGACCGATCACGCGGACCGTTCCAACTTCGATCTGATCATCCCGCGGCTTGTCCGGGTAGCCGGGGAGTTGGGAAAGGCCTGGGGGCTCACCGTTTTGCCCGGTATCGAGCTGACCCATATCCCGCCGGCGATGATTGCCGATGCGGCCCGCGAGGCCCGCTCCCTCGGCGCTAGAATCGTCGTCTGTCATGGCGAGACCATCGTCGAACCGGTGGCCCCGGGAACCAACCTCGCCGCCCTGGCGGCGGATATCGACATCCTTTCGCACCCGGGCTTGATCACCGCCGAGGAAGCGGCCCTGGCCGCCGAGCGGGGGGTTTGTCTCGAGCTCACCACCCGCAAGGGGCATTCCCTTACCAACGGCCATGTCGCCCGCATGGCTCTCGCCGCCGGCGCGAAACTGGTTATAAATAACGACGCCCACGCCCCCGGCGATCTCGTCTCTCTGGCGATGGTGCGGAAAATCGCCCTCGGCGCCGGCCTGAGCGAAGAGCAGTTCGAGCAGTGCCGGCGAAACAGCGAAGCACTGGTGAAAAAGGCATTGGGCTAAGACCTTTTCTCGCGCAAAGCTGCAAAGACCGCAAAGAAAACCATTAAGAAAGATAACTTTCTGAATTTCTTTGCGTTCTTTGCGCCTTGAGCGAGCGAAGCGAGCGGGCGTGAGATACGAATTTAACTGAGGTGGACATGAACGACCAGGATTTCGCTTTTCTCAAGGAGCTCGTCGAAACCCCCAGCCCTTCGGGCTTCGAGCAGCCGGCGCAGCGGGTGATCCGTCGCGAACTGGCGCCGGTGGCCGATGATATGCACACCGATGTAATGGGCAACGTCATCGCTCGCATCAAGGGAGCGGGGGAGGCGCCGACCCGGGTCATGCTGGCCGGGCACTGTGACGAGATCGGTTTCATGGTGCGCTACATCGACGAGAACGGTTTTCTCTATTTTGCCCCCATAGGCGGGGTGGATGCGCACCTTGTCCCCGGGCAGCGGGTATGTGTCCATACGGCTTCAGGGCCTGTGCTGGGGGTCATCGGCAAGAAGCCGATCCACATGATGGAACAGAAGGATCGCGAAACGGTGGTCAAGTTCAAGAGCATGTTCATCGATATCGGCTGCCCGGACCGCCAAAGCGCCGCCGAACTGGTCGCGATCGGTGATCCGGCCACCTTCGCCGTCGGCCTGGAGCGCCTGCTGGGGGACCGGGTCATTTCCCGCGCCTTCGACGACAAGATGGGGGCCTACCTCGTCGCCCGGACTCTGATCGAGGTCCGCCGGCGCGGCCTTGCGCCGGTCGAGCTGTTCGGCGTCTCCACCGTGCAGGAGGAGGTCGGTCTGCGTGGCGGCACGACGAGCACCTACGGCGTCAATCCTGAT
This sequence comes from Desulfuromonadales bacterium, assembly GCA_035620395.1. Taxonomy (NCBI): domain Bacteria; kingdom Pseudomonadati; phylum Thermodesulfobacteriota; class Desulfuromonadia; order Desulfuromonadales; species Desulfuromonadales bacterium. Next base: position 14,597 of record DASPGW010000042.1, read on the forward strand.
GTCGGCCTGGCCGTCGAGGTCGGCTTTGCCACAGATTTTCCCGACATCGACAAAAAAGAGGCGGGGGAGGTGAGGGTCGGCAGCGGTCCCATTATTGCCCGCGGTCCCAACATCAATCCCGTCTTGTTCGATCTTCTCGTGCAGACCGCCCGTGAGGAGAGCATCCCCTTTCAGGTGAGCGGCGTCCCCCGCGCCACCGGTACCGACGCCAATGTCATGCAGCTCTGCCGCGGGGGCGTCGCCACTGCCCTGGTCAGCGTGCCGCTGCGCTACATGCACACGCCGGTCGAACTCCTCTCCCTCACCGATCTGGAAAACACCGTGCGGTTGCTGACCGGCCTGATGTACCGGATCGGCGACCGTCATTCGTTCATACCCAATTGAAACCCGGTCCCGAGTCCCTGGCCTTTGCCCGGGCCCTTAGACCCGGGACCTTGGACCCGAGACCGTTTTTCAGTCTTGTGACCAGAGCCTCAGGGCCGGTTTTTTTCTTGACTCACGCCCGGCCCTGGAATAAGGTCGCCGATTAATATTTTCGGCCGCTGCAGCAAACATAAAGGAGACGAAGATGCAGGATCTCGAGATCCGTGAAGGTCTGACGTTCGATGATGTACTGCTCGTTCCCGCCCACTCTACGGTCCTCCCGAAAGAGACCGATCTCACCACCTATCTGACCCCCAGGATCAAGCTCAATATCCCTCTTCTGTCGGCTGCGATGGACACCGTCACCGAGTCCCGCTCCGCCATCTGCATGGCTCGCGAGGGGGGGATGGGGATCGTCCATAAGAACATGACCCCGGACGAGCAGGCCATCGAAGTCGACCAGGTCAAGAAATCGGAGAGCGGGATGATCGTCGACCCGATCACCATGCGCCCCGAACAGAAGATCTTCGAGGCCCTGGAGCTGATGAAGAAATACCGGATCTCCGGGGTGCCGATCACCAAGGACGGCCGTCTGGTCGGCATTCTCACCAACCGCGACCTGCGTTTTGAAACCCGACTCGATCAGCCGATTTCCAACGTCATGACCAAGGACAAACTGGTCACCGTGCCGCCGGGAACCACTCTCGAAGAGGCGAAACAGCATCTGCACAAGCACCGCATCGAAAAACTGCTGGTGGTGGACGATGCTTATGCTCTCAAGGGGCTGATCACTATCAAGGACATCGAGAAAGTCCGCAAATATCCCTTCGCCTGCAAGGACGATTTCGGCCGTCTGCGGGTCGGGGCGGCGATTGGTGTCGGCTACGACCGGGAGGCAAGGCTTGAGGCCCTGGTCCGGGCCGGCGTCGATGTGGTCATCATCGATACGGCCCATGGCCACTCGCAGGGGGTTATCGATGCGGTCATCGACACCAAGCGGGCTTACCCGGACCTGCAGCTGGTCGCCGGCAACATCGCCACCGGTGAGGCCGCCGAGGCGCTGATCAAGGCTGGCATCGATGCCGTCAAGGTCGGTATCGGTCCGGGTTCGATCTGCACCACCCGGGTGGTGGCCGGCGTCGGTGTGCCGCAGATCACCGCCATCGCCGATGTGGCCAAAGTGACCCAGAAGGCAGGCATTCCGCTCATCGCCGATGGCGGCATCAAATACTCGGGGGATATTCCCAAGGCGGTTGCCGCCGGCGCCGATATCCTGATGATCGGCTCTCTTTTCGCCGGCACCGACGAATCGCCTGGCGAGACCATCCTCTACCAGGGGCGGACCTACAAGGCCTACCGCGGCATGGGGAGCCTGGGCGCGATGAAGAAGGGAAGCAAGGACCGCTACTTCCAGGCCGATGTCGAAAGCGACGTCAAGCTGGTGCCGGAAGGTATCGAAGGGCGCGTGCCTTACCGCGGCAGCCTTTCGGAGAATATCCACCAGTTGATGGGCGGGTTGCGCGCCGGCATGGGCTACACCGGCTGCCGGACCATCAAGGAACTGCAGGCCAGGGCCCGCTTTATCCGCATCACCAATGCCGGTCTGCGCGAATCGCACGTGCATGACGTGACCATCACCCAGGAAGCGCCCAACTATCGCGTCGAGCGGCAGGTTTAGTTGAGGGTAGGGGCGCCCCCCGTGGGTGTCCAAGGGCAGGCACAAGGCCTGCCCCTACACGGAGATAAACGATGCAACAGGACATCCACAGCGAAAAAATCCTCATTCTCGATTTCGGTTCCCAGTACACCCAGTTGATTGCCCGCCGGGTACGCGAGGCGCACGTCTACTGTGAGCTGCATCCCTTCGACATGGACCTGGCGGCTATCCGGGCATTCGCGCCGACAGGGATCATCCTCTCCGGCGGGCCCAAGTCGGTCTATGAGGCGGGGGCTCCAGCCGTCGCCGAAGAACTGTTCGAACTCGGCGTGCCGGTGCTCGGTATCTGCTACGGGATGCAGTTGATGGGCCGGCATTTCGGCGGCGAGGTCGTTCCGGCCGGCAAGCGCGAATTCGGTCACGCCGAGCTGTTTGCACAAGGCAAACCGGGCCCGCTCTTCGATGGCTTTTTCGTCGAGGGGAGGAGCCCGGTCTGGATGAGCCACGGCGATCACGTCGAGAGGGTCCCCGCCGGCTTCGAAGTTGTCGCCGGTACCGCCAATGCCCCGGTCTGCGCCATCCAGGATGTCGAGCGCCGGCTTTACGGAGTCCAGTTCCATCCCGAGGTCAATCACACGCCGCGCGGCGAACTGCTGATCGACACTTTTGTGCGCAAAATATGCGGCTGCAGCGGCCAGTGGACGCCGGGACACATCATCGAGGACGCCGTCGGTCGCATCCGCCAGCAGGTCGGTGCGGACCGCGTCATCCTCGGCCTTTCGGGCGGCGTCGACTCCTCCGTGGCGGCCGCGCTGATCCATCGGGCCATCGGCGACCAGCTCACCTGCGTCTTTGTCGACAACGGCCTGCTGCGCCTGGGCGAGGGGGATCAGGTCATGGTCACCTTTGCCGAGAACCTGGGAGTCAAGGTCATTCGCGTCGACGCCGAACAGCGGTTCCTTTCGGCGCTGGCCGGAGTGACCGATCCGGAGCGCAAGCGCAAGATCATTGGCGGACTTTTCGTCGATGTCTTCGAGGAAGAGTCGAACAAGCTCAAGGATGCCAGGTGGCTTGCCCAGGGGACCATCTACCCCGATGTCATCGAGTCGGCCGGGGCGAAGACCGGCAAGGCCCACAGCATCAAGAGCCATCACAACGTCGGGGGGCTGCCCGACTACATGAAGCTCCAGTTGCTGGAGCCGCTGCGCGAACTGTTCAAGGACGAAGTGCGGGCGATCGGCGAGGAACTCGGCCTGCCGCATGCGATGGTCTGGCGCCATCCCTTCCCGGGGCCGGGGCTGGGGGTACGGATTCTCGGCGAGGTGAAGAAGGAATATGCCGACATCCTGCGCCGCGCCGACGCCATCTACATCGAGGAACTCTACGCCAGCGGCCATTACGACAAGATCAGCCAGGCTTTCGCGGTCTTTCTGCCGGTCAAGAGCGTCGGCGTCATGGGCGATGGCCGCACCTACGAATACGTGGTCGCCCTGCGCGCCGTGGAAACCAGGGATTTCATGACCGCCGGCTGGTACCCCATGCCTTACGAGGATCTGGCGCGCATCAGCAATCGCATCATCAACGAAGTCAAGGGGATCAATCGGGTGGTCTACGACATCTCCAGCAAACCTCCTGCCACTATCGAGTGGGAGTGATGCAGCAGAAGCCGTCGGCCCTTGGCCTGGCGGCTTTTTTGTTGTAGAGTGACACGGCGTCCGGATCGGAGGATATCATGAGCGACACCCAGACCACCCTGCAGCAGCTGAAGGAGAAGATGGCCGCATTCGTCCGCGAGCGGGAGTGGGAGCAGTTCCACTCGCCCAAGAATCTCTCCATGTCGATCGCCATCGAGGCGGCCGAGCTGATGGAGCATTTCCAGTGGCTCACCGTCGAGGAATCCAAAAACCTCCCTCCCGATGCACTGGCCGACCTCGGCGAGGAGTTGGCGGACATCGTCATCTACGCCCTTTCCCTGTCGAATGTGCTCGGGCTCGACCTCTCGGAAACGGTTCTGGCCAAGATGGAGAAGAACATCCGCAAGTATCCGAGCGAGAAGGTACGGGGCAAATCGCACAAGTACACCTATTATCAGGAAAGGGAAGGGTAGGGGCGACGCAGGCCTCGCCCTTGCCTGCAGCGGGGGAAATGAACCGTCCCGGCAAGCCCGCAAAGAAATACAGTCAGGCGGCCCGCCTGCACGACGTGATCCGCATTCTCGAGGCGCGCTTCGGAGCCACCGTCGATGAACTGGCCGGAGAGTGTGCTGTCAACCGCCGCACCGTCTTCCGCGATCTGCAGGCGGTCCGCGACGCCGGCTACCCCCTGGTTTCCGAGCAGGAGAGCGATGGCCGGGTCCTTTACCGCTTTCTCACCGGGTTCAAGAAAATACCGCCGATCACTTTCTCCCTTGATGAGCTGATGACCCTCTACCTCTGCCGGGGGCAACTCGCCGTCCTGGCCGGGACCCCGTTTCAGGACGATCTTGACGCCATCTTCGGCCGCATCCGGTCCAGCCTGCCGCCACGCAGCGTCGCCCACCTGGAACGCATCGCCGAAGCGGCGGCGCCGCGCTTTCAGGGGGTACGCGATTACCGCGCCAAGCGTCAGATTCTCGTTCAGTTGCGGGAGGCGCTTCTTTACCAGTACCGTTGTCGCCTGAGTTATGCGCCGCCGCGGCGCGAAGCCGAAGACTACCTTTTCGATCCCTACACCCTGCTGTTTTACCAGAACTCCCTCTACCTCGGCGGCTTCGCCCATAACCGCGGTGCCCTGCGGTTGTTCCTGATCGATCGCCTGCAGAAGGTCGAAGTCAGCCGTGAACGCTTCGAGGTTCCTGACGATTTTGTCGCCGCTGACCTGACCGGCAGCGCTTTTGGTCTGATCGATGATACGCCGATGGCAGTCAGGGTTCGCTTCGGCGCCGCCGTCGCCCACCTCATCCGCGAACGCAACTGGCATCCCACCCAAGAGCTGGAGGAGGCTGCTGACGGCTCGCTGGTGCTCTCCTTTACAGCCGGCGGCGAGAAGGAACTCCTCGCCTGGCTTTATTCCTACCTTCCCCACGTCGAAGTGCTCGACCCCGCAACCCTCCGTTCCGCTTTCCGTCAAGGTCTTGAAGAAGGTCTTCGGAAAAGCTGAACATCCGCTCTGAGCTTTTGGCGCCAACAACCTAAAACTTAAAACCCAAAACCTGCATTTGCGACATATTCTGTCACTGCGCTGGCATATGCTTGGAGTCGAAAGGAACTTCCAGCGCCACACAGGGAGGATCTCATGATCTGGCTCGACATGACGGAGGAAAACGGCAGTGGTCTTTACCTCGACATCCGCGGCATCGAACCCAGGCGGTTGCGCGGCGACACGGTCTTTACCATCTCCGGAGTTCTGGGGGACGGACAGGATGAGGCCGACGTCCTGTTGGATATCGGCAAAGAGGTTGAGGTGGTCTTCGTCGACGACTGGCTGAGCAAAGTGCGGCCGGGGGGCCTCTTCGCCCGCGTGAGCCGGGAGGACCTGGTGGGAGCTCTGGTTGAGAAAGTTGTCGGCATGTCTTTCTGCGTCGAGAGCTTTCCGGCGCTGGAGGGAAAACCGCGTCAGCAGGTTCGAGGCTATCGTTCGGGCGGCCCTTGGTTGCCGGTGCGGACGCCGTCCTATAGCGATCAACTGGAGCTGCCGCTGTGGGTGGCGGAGGCGGCGGCATAGAACTCCCGCCTTTATCAAGGGAGGACTTGAGATCTGATGCGTAAGCAGGCGCCGGAAACCGTTGCAATCGGCCGACTGCTGGGGTACAAATGTGCAACCCCAGTGGAGGTCACAGCGCATGCGCACCATCGTTCTTGCATCCACCAGCCCCTACCGCCGCCAATTACTGCAACAGCTGCAACTTCCCTTCGTTGCCGCTGCTCCCCGCTACGAAGAGATGATCGAACAAGAAGTAGCGCCGGGACTGCTGGTCAAGCATCTGGCCGCAGGCAAGGCGGAAAGCCTTGCCCCCTATTATCCCGACGCTCTGATCATTGGCGCCGACCAGGTTTTCGTCGACCCGCGCAACCGTATCCTCGGCAAGCCAGGAGATGCCGAAAAGGCCGAGGAACAACTGCGCGCCATGGCAGGCAAGGCCCATACATTTTTCACTGGCGTGGCTGTGCACGATAGCCTCTCGGGGGAAACGATCACCGATTTTGCCACCTATGTGGTCACGCTTCGCCATCTGGACCACGCGCAGATCCACTCGTACGTCGAACGGGAGAATCCCGTCGACTGTGCCGGTTCGTTCAAGATTGAGGGCTTGGGTATCGCCTTGATGGACGAGATGGGCGGTGAGGACTACACCAGCCTCATCGGGCTGCCGTTGATCAAGCTGGTTCGCATACTCGAGCAGTTTGGCGTGCAGGTCCTGTAAGGCGAGGCTCGGATCTTTCAAGAGTCGCCTGTCGGGTGTCTGTCGCCTGGCTCCGTATACGGGTCAGTTGGCTTGACCTTGTCCCACCTTCGGTGGTAATATCCGCCCACTTGTCTTCTCCAAGACCGGTTATCGCAACGCGGCAGCGTTCGCTGAAATCGGTTTTTTAGTTTGAAGACCGGCATGAGGACCCAGGCGCGGGAGCAGAGGAAAAACCTCAGACCGCAAGCCTCTTTCTCATGCCTTTTCCTCGTCCCCAGAGCCTGCTTTTATGGAACACGCCAACTTCGTACATCTGCATCTGCACAGCCAGTACAGCCTGCTCGACGGGGCGGTCAAGATTGGCGATCTCGTTCAGCGGGCCCGCGATCTGCGGATGCCGGCGCTGGCCGTGACCGACCACGGCAACATGTTTGGCGCCGTCGAGTTCTACCTCAAGGCGCGCGAAGCGGGCATCAAGCCGATCATCGGCTGTGAGGTGTATGTTGCTCCCGGCTCGCGCTTCGACAAGGGGAACGCCCGCGGCTCTTCGGAAGCCTCCAACCATCTCGTTCTGCTCTGTCAGAATCTCACCGGTTACCGCAACCTCTGCCATCTGATTTCCGCCGCTTACCGCGAGGGATTCTATTACAAGCCCCGGATCGACTGGGAATTGCTGCGTCAGCGTAACGAGGGGCTGATTGCGCTTACCGCTTGCCTCGGTGGCGAGATTCCCGGCCTGATCGGCATGAACCGGTTTGACGACGCCAGGCGGCGGGCGGGAGAGATGGCACAGGTTTTCGACGGGGACCGTTTTTTTCTCGAGCTGCAGGAGAATTTTCTCCCTGAGCAGACGCCGGTCAACAAGGGGCTGATCCAGATCGCCGGGGATTTGGGGCTGCCGCTGGTGGCCACCAACGACTGCCATTATCTCACCCGCGAGGATGCCTACGCCCACGAGGTTCTGCTCTGCATCCAGACCGGCAAGACGATGGACGACCCGGGCCGGATGCGTTTCGAGAATAACGAATTCTTCGTCAAGACCCCGGAGGAAATGACGGAGCTCTTCCGTCACACCCCTGAGGCGATCCGCAACACCATTGCAATTGCCGAGCGCTGCAATCTCGAACTCGATCTCAAAACATACCACTTCCCCCAGTATGAGAAGCCGGCAGAGAAGAGTCTCGACGAAGCCCTGGCCGAGCAGGCCCGGGCCGGGCTCGAGGAGCGCTTCGCCGTTATTCGTCAGCAGTGGCCAGATTTCAGCGCCTCGGACGAACAGCGCTATCGCGAACGCCTGGAGATCGAGCTCGACTGCATCCGGCAGATGGGCTTCCCCGGCTACCTGTTGATCGTCGCCGACTTCATCAACTGGGCCAAGGATCAAGGTATCCCGGTTGGTCCCGGGCGCGGCAGCGCCGCCGGCAGCCTGGTCTGCTACGCCATCCGCATCACCGACATCGACCCGCTACCCTACAACCTGCTGTTCGAGCGCTTTCTCAATCCCGAGCGCGTCTCCATGCCCGACATCGACGTCGACTTCTGCATCTACGGACGCGAGCGGGTGATTGACTACGTGCGCAACAAGTACGGCGCCGAGAACGTCGCTCAGATCATCACCTTCGGCACCATGCAGGCCAAAGGGGTCATTCGTGACGTCGGCCGTGCGCTCGGAATGTCTTTTGCCGAGACCGACCGGGTGGCCAAGCTGATCCCGGCGGTGCTCAATATCACCCTCAAGGAATCTTTGCACCAGGAGCCCAAGCTCAAGGAGTTGGCCGAGAAAGACCCCAAGATCAAGGAACTCGTCCAGATCGCCCTGGCCCTAGAGGGTCTGACCCGGCATGCATCCACCCACGCCGCCGGTGTGGTGGTGACCCCCCGGCCGCTTCCCGAGTATTTGCCCCTTTACACCGATCCCAAATCGGGCGGGCAGGTCACCCAGTACGCCATGAGCTATGTCGAGAAGATCGGCCTGGTCAAGTTCGACTTTCTCGGGCTGAAGAACCTCACCGTCATCGACAACGCGGTGAAGCTGATCCGCGCCGGCAAGGCGCCGGACTTCGACATCGCCGCCCTCGGCTACGACGACGCCGAGGCCTACCACCTGCTGCAGGCCGGCAACACCACCGGTGTCTTTCAGCTCGAATCTTCCGGGATGAAAGAGCTGCTGGTCAAGCTCAAACCGTCCTGCTTCGAGGACATCATCGCCATTTGCGCCCTTTACCGTCCCGGCCCCCTCGGTAGCGGGATGGTCGACGACTTCATCCAGCGCAAGCACGGCAAGAAGGCGATCACCTACGATTTCCCCCAGCTCGAACCGATTCTCAAGGATACCTACGGGGTCATCGTCTACCAGGAGCAGGTGATGCTGATCGCCCAGGTGCTCGCCGGCTACAGTCTGGGCGGCGCCGACCTGCTGCGCAGGGCGATGGGGAAGAAAAAGGCCGAGGAAATGGCCAAGGAGCGGGAGAAGTTCGTCAGGGGGGCGCGGGAAAACAAACTCGATCCAAAGAAGGCGGAAGGCGTCTTCGACCTGATGGAGAAGTTCGCCGCCTACGGATTCAACAAGTCCCACTCGGCCGCCTATGCCCTGGTCGCTTACCATACCGCCTACCTCAAAGCGCACTACCCCGTGGAATTCATGGCGGCGCTGCTGACCGAGGATATGGAGAACACCGACAAGGTGATCAAGAATATCTCCGAAGTGCGTGCCATGGGGATCGAGGTTCTTCCCCCCGACATCAACGCTTCCGACCGGTCGTTCACCGTCCACGACAAGTCGATCCGCTTCGGCCTCGGCGCCGTCAAGGGGGTCGGGTCAGCTGCCCTCGACGCCATCACCGAGGTCCGCACGGAAACCCCTTTTGCTTCCCTCCACGATTTCGCTGAACGGGTCGACCTGCGGCGGGTCAACAAGAAGGTGGTCGAAGCGCTGGTGAAGTGCGGCGCCTTCGACTCCCTGGGAGGCAAGCGCGCGCAGTATATGGCTGCACTCGAAGAGGCGATGGAGCTCGGGCAGAAGGTGCAGCGAGAGAAGGCCGCCGGACAGGAGTCGCTCTTCGGCGCCGAGGAGATTGTCACCGTCGGCGGCAACGGCTACGGAAAGCTCCCCGCCGTTGACGAATGGGCAGAAAACGTCCTGCTCGGTTTCGAAAAAGAGGCGCTCGGCTTCTACATCACCGGCCATCCCCTGGCGCGGCACGCCGCCGCCATCAAGCGTTTCGCCACCTGTGACACGGCCGGTTTGCAGGAGCGTACCGACAAGGAAGAAGTCAAGGTCTGCGGCATCGTCGCCGGTCTCAAGGAGTTGACCACCAAAAAAGGAGACCGGATGGCTTTCGTTACCCTGGAAGACCTGAGCGGTTTCGTCGAGATGGTGGTATTCCCCGAGGTCTACCTGGCCTCCTCCGAACTGCTCAAGGGCGAAGAGCCGCTGCTGGTCTCCGGCACCCTCGATGTCGGCGAGGAAACGGTCAAGCTGATGGCGAACGAAATTGTCTCGCTGCGCGAGGTCAAGGAGCGTCTCACCAAACGGGTCCACTTCCGCCTTACTACTCCTGGCCTCGACGAGGAGCAACTGCGGGCGCTGAAAAACGTCATGGCGCGCCATCGCGGAAACTGCGAAGCGCTGATCCATCTGGTTATTCCCAACCGCAGC
>DASPGW010000043.1 GCA_035620395.1 Desulfuromonadales bacterium
GTGCAGACCCAGCGGAGCTCCGGGCCCGGAATGGCACATGACGCAACGGGCCCGCAAAACAGGTTCGAGATCGGCGTAGGTGGCCTCTTGCGCATGGACACCTGGCATCCAGGTGAAGGCGACAAATGCCGATACCGCGGAGAATAGCGCAAGGTCCCGTTTTAGCTTTCCTGGCTTCAAAATATCTCCCTCCTCATGGTTAGCTCTGGGTAATCCCCTCACCACCCCTTAGGATTCTGCGGCTCCAGTTTCACCAGTTCGTACCGGCGGCTCCCCATGCCGAGCTTTTCGGCGTGGGTGAGAGTCGTCTCCCAGTCGATGTCGGGATGAACGCCGCGAAACTTGTCGCCGCCCGCCTCATAGCCGCTCGCCAGGGCGGTGCCGGCAAAGCCGCTGGCCTGGTTGACGAGGTCGGCGCAGGCCTGGTCGAGGGCGACGGGATCGAGAGAGGCGAGGATTCCGAGGTCGGGCACGATCGGCGCGTCGGAGTGGCCGTAGCAATCGCAGGCGGGGGAGACCTGGGTGACGAAGTTGACGAAGAGGGCTTTGCCCGCTTTGCCGTGCAGCGCACCCATGGCGTACTCGGCCATCTTCTTCATCACCAGCGCCGGCGCCTCGTTCCACTGGATCTTGATCGCCGTCTCTTCGCAGACGGTGATGCAGCGGCCGCAGCCGGTGCATTTCTCGGCGGCGATGCGGGCCTTGCCCTCGAAAAAAGTGATCGCGCCGTGGGCGCAGGCCTTGAAGCAGGCTGCGCAGGCGGTGCAGAACTTTTCCGCCACCACTGGGGCGACGCTCGAGTGCTGCTCCATTTTCCCCTCGCGGCTCGAGCAGCCCATGCCCAGGTTCTTCAGCGCTCCGCCGAAGCCGGTCAGCTCGTGGCACTTGAAATGGGAGACGGTGATCAGGACGTCGGCTTCGAGGATGCCGAGGGCGATATCGACCGTTTCCAGAATTTCTCCGGCGACTTCGACGCGTTTGGCGGCGTGGCCGCGCAGGCCGTCGCACATGATCAGCGGCGCTCCGGCCACGGCAAAGGCGAAGCCGTTCTCAATGCCGCAGGTCAGCGCCGAGACGGCTTCTTTGCGCTCGCCGGGATAGAGGGTGCAGGAGTCGGTGAGGAACGGTTTGCCGCCGGCGGTTTTGACCTTGTCGACGATGCGCCGCAGAAAGGTGGGGCGGATGTAGGCGTGTCCCCCCTTCTCGCCGAAATGGACCTTGATGGCGGCAAGGTCGCCGCGGCCGACGATTTGCTCGATCCCCGCCGCTTCGAGCAGGCGCACCAGCTTGGTGTGGAGATTCTCCCGATTGCCGGCGCGCAGGTCGGCGAGATAAACGGTGCTGGTCATGGTCTCCTCCTTCGTTTCGGCTGCGGGCGGGTGCGGACCGCATTCCCGGGACCGCACCGCAAAACGTTAGCACAGGCTGGTTATGGAAGCAATTTGGGCTCGGTAAACAATGTTTTACAATAACAAGAAATGGTATTGGCAGCAGAACGAATTTTCAGGTTGCGATAGATATTCAACTGATTTATAACGGAAAAATAAAAAAGTTTGTAAAATGGTGTTATAATTCTAAAAAATAAAGGAGGTAGCGCGTGGAGCCGGAACAACGCTTTCGCCTGTTGCAGCGGGCCAGGGTCAAGACGCTGCTGAAGAGGGGGTTCCTCCTGGTGCTGGCCGGAGCCCTGCTCTACAATGTCGTGGCGCTGGTCTATGCCACCAAGACCATCTACAAGGTCCGCCGCAACTATGCGGTGATCATGGAGGACCTCTCCGGCGACCGGCGGGTGGTGGCGGATGTCGGCTGGCATGCCCGGCTGCCGTTCTTCACCCGGATCGAGCTGGAAGTGCCGCTGATGAACCAGGAGCTCTACCTCGGCGGAACGGCCGAGGCTCAGCGCATCATGACGCAGGGGAACGTCGCCCTCTGGACCAGCGCCATGCTGACCTTCCGCATCCGTGACCTGCAGCGCTGGGGGATCGAGAACAAGGCGCCGCAGAACCTGCTGCAGAACGACTACGACGGCATCGTCAAGGACATCATGCAGGGGCGCTCGGTCGACGAGCTGGTCTCCGACCGCGAGCGGATCAAGGAAGTCATCTTCCGGGATCTCAAGGACCGGCCGATCAACGAGGGGGGGCCGACCCTGGAGCAGAAGTACGGCATCGAAGTCGTCTCCTTCGTCCTGCGCGATACCCGCTTCGGCGAGAAGCTGGCCGAGGCGAGCGAAGAGAAGAAGCGGCGCGAGCTGATCGCCGAGGCGGAGAACTATGCCGCCGACCAGGAGGCGAGCCGCACCCGCAAGCTTTACACCGCCTACAGCGAGTCGATCCGCGACTTTCGCAACGCCCTGGGGCTGCAGGCGGACCACGACCGGTTTCTCTTTGAATTTCTCAACCAGCAGAAATGGGCCACCGCCTACGAGAAGAACCAGCAGGGGCAGAACACTTTCGTACTCAATAACACTCTCGGTTCGCCCTCCGTCACCCTGCCGGCACCGCCGGCGGGGGTGAGAAAGGATGCTGCAGCGGAAAATGGCAAATCCCCGCAAGACCAGAAGCCCAATCTACGTCAGACTCTCGGAAAAGCGGATCAGGCAGATTGAGTCGCTGGCCGCGGGGTGGAGCTTTGAAACCCGCCTCTTCGTCCTGCGCCGGCTTCGCCAGTACAACCCCTCCCGCTCTCCCTTCGAGCTGCTGCGCGGCTGGCTGCGCCGATTGCTCAAGCCGGCCGAGCGCAGCTTCCAGATCCTGCGCGACCCGGAACTGCTCAACGACTGGCGGCGGCGCTTCGAGGTCGCCGGGTCGCCGAGCGCCTCGGCGGCCTGGAACCGGATTCTCGACCGCGAACTCGACTGGCACGACTATCAGTACCTGACCTACCTGCTGGAGCGACAGACCGCCGACATCTTCGCCCCGCCGGCCTTCCTTGACATTTTCCGTAGAATCTATCGTGCCCATATCCTCAAGGAGTACACCGAGGACCCGAACGTGCCGCGGGCGCCGCTGGTGCTGGTCATCGGCAGCAGCGGCAGCGGCAAGAGCGCCACCGTCAAGCAGGCGATCGAGGAGGCGATCTTCGCCTCCGAGGTGCGGCCGGTGGTCGATCTGCAGGCCAAGCGCGACGAAATGCTCGCCGACCAGCCATTCTGGCGCACCCTCGAAGACGTCGACCCGGAGCTGGCCGTGCGTATCGAACGCCGCCGCAAGGTCGAGCGGCTGCGGTTCATCTCGCGCCTGCCGCTGATCAAGTACCTATTCCGCGAGCGGATCAGCCACGCCCTTTCCTCATTGGAGGAGGAGGGGGTCTGGGTCGATTACGCCATGATCACTCCCAACGACTATCAGACCGCCTGGGCCGGCGAGCCCGGCAACTACCTGCGCAAGGCGATGGGGGATCCGCGGCGCACTTCCATCCGTCATCTTGAGGAGGCGCACTCGGCGCTGGGCCGGGCCGATCAGATGAGCACCGTCAAGGGGCAGCAGGCGACGCTCGTCGATGCAGCCAACATCATTCTTGACGAGATCGCCTACGGGCGCCGCGACTGTCTGCTGATTGCCACGACCGACCAGCCCGAGCAGTTCGATGCCGCCATCTACCGGCGCTTCGTCGAACGGGGGCTGGTCATCGACATCGGCGAGATGTGGGATGAGCCGGAAAACCTGCGCGAGGTGGTGCGCATGGAGCTGCAACGCAAGAACTTCTCCTTCGGTCCAGCCGCCGGGGAAGCCGGCAGCCGGGTGCTGCCCGAAACGGTTCTGGCCGAGACGGTGCAGAAGCTCTACCCCATATTCCGGGAACGCAGCCTGCGCATCACGCCGGCCTACGTCCGTCGCCTGATCGATTCCATTCTTGCCCTCAGGGAGGAGTTCTCCGCGGCGTGCCTCGACGATCAGTACCTGGTCCGGGATGCTCTCAAGGCGGTGGCCCGCAACGTCCACGGTTCCCTCTACAAGAAAGTGGCGGGGCACATGGATCGCTCCATCCATTGGGAGGATTACATCGGCGGCATCAAGAACGAGTTCTCCGAAATGGCCAACAACGCCCTCTACTACCATGTCAGCGATGAGAAGGGGGTAGTGCTGACCGGTCCGCCCGGCTCGGGCAAGACCTACATGGTGCGGGCCTGGCTGGGGGACAACCGGGAAGTCGCCGACCTCGTGGTCAATCTCAATGACCTGACCGACCCGATGCAGCCGATCGAAGGGATGGTCGCCAATCTGGAGCGGGTCTACGACATCGCCAAAATGATTTCTCCGTCCATGGTTTTCTTCGACGAGGGAGACGCCGTGGCGCCGCGCCGTTCGCAACAGGGAGGAAGCCCCTACGACAAGGTGACCAACAAGTTTCTCTCGATCATCGACGGCGAGTCTCCGCTCTCCCGCGTCTTTACCGTGCTGACCACCAACCGTCTCGATATCCTCGATCCGGCCCTGATTCGTTCCAAACGCCTCAAGGTACTCAACGTCACCGGCCACATGCGGGACGATGACGCCCTGCGCATCATGCGCAAGGAGCTGCACGACATCCCTCTGGATGAGGGGTTGAGCTTCGAGGAGATGGTGCGGGTCGCCCGGGTGCTTTGCGAAACCCCCGCCGATTTCACCGCCTTCGCCGAAAAGGTGCGCAGCCTGCGCACCACCGAAATGGAGGTGCTGGCCAAGCTGATGGAGGCGGTGCAGCAGTCGGCGGAGGAGCGGGCCCGCTTCGTCCGCTTCAATTACAAAACCCTGGTGGGGCTGCTCGAAGGGGGCGGTGGTGAACCGAGCCTGGCGCTCAAGGCGCGGCACGGCGAGGAAGGGCTCTTGAGCTGCCTCGATGAGGCCGCTGCCCGCCTCGCCCGGGTGCGCGACCTCGGCCTCTACCCGGTAACCCGCTGGCATCTGCACAGCGCCCGCCAGCAGATGGCCGGCAGTCCGATGCGCAAGGGGAAACAGCAGCTCGACGAGTTTCTCGAGACCGAGCTCTCCCGCGAGCCGCAGGTCGGCTTCGTCGTGGGGGTGGGCGCCAACGACACCAGCGGGGTGCTGCTGCCGATCGCCTCCTCCCTGGTCTACCGGATGTTTCCCGAGAAGATCGTGGTGACCGGCGCCGTCTCCTCCGCCGCCCCCGGCGCGGCGGAGCTCGACCTGGCCGTGCAGATGACCCACCAGAGCGCCCGCGAAGCGCTGACCCTGGTGGAGAACTACCTGCAGTCCCTCTGCCCCTCGCGCAACGTGCCGCGTATCCTCGGCGAGTTCCTCGAGGGCTACTCGCTGCACCATCAGCTGCTTTCCGCCTCCTACAGCGTCGGTGGACCATCGGCCGGATTTGCCCTGGCCATCAACACCCTGTCGGTGCTGCTCTGTCTGCCGGTCCTCAACGATTTCGGCATTACCGGGGCGCCCTGGATCAAGGGGGCGCAGCGCGGCGAGGTCGGCGCCTCGGTGATCATCGGCGGCCATCGCAAGAAGGCGGAAAAGGTCCTGCAGTATCTGCCCCGCATGTACATGCCGATGCAGAACTATCAGGACCTCGAGCCCGAGCTGCTGGAAGCCTACAGGCTGGAGGGGCGGGATATCCGGGGCGTTCGCAGCTTTTCGGCGCTGGTCCCCGAGGTCTTTTTCTTCGACGACCTGCAGCAGCGGCGGCTGGGCGAATATCTGCGGCTCCGTCTGGATCTCGACCGCAAGGCGGATCTGCCTGAAGGGCTGTCGGCTTCGGCGAAGAAGGGGGAGCTCGAACGGCGGGAGGCGGAGCTGCGCAGCCAGGCGGAGGAGGAAATCCGCCGCCGGATCGAAGCGATCTGTCTGTGCGTGGAAAACGGTGGGGCGGTCTACGGAAGCATGGAAGACCTTTTCCGGCTGTCGCCGAAAGCCGTCCAGCGGCAGGAGGACGTGCGCTGAGGTAAACCAGGGTGCGGCAACGGCCACCGGCGTCAGGTCCGGTCGGAGTGGCGCCCCAACTGGACCGTGAAGGTAAACAGGCTGCCGCTTCCCTCCTCGCTCTCGACCCGGATTTCTCCTCCCATGCGGGCCACGATCTCCTTGCAGATGGCCAGGCCGAGGCCGGTTCCCTTGAACCGGCGGGTATGAGAATCATCCACCTGGCTGAAGGCCTGGAACAGGCGCCGTTGTCCCTCGGCGGAGATGCCGATTCCGGTGTCGCGCACCGAAAAGAGGAGCCGGTGCCGGTCGTCGCCGGTCTGCTGCGGGCAAGAGCGGACGTGGACCGATATCTCGCCCTTCTCGGTGAACTTGATGGCGTTGCCGATGAGGTTGAACAACACCTGGCGCAGCCGGTCAGGGTCGCCGACGACTATTTCCGGCCCTTCTGGATCGATGTCGAGCTTCAACTCGAGTCCTTTCTGCCGGGCCTTCAGGGAGAGCAGATCGACGGTGCCGCTGAGGCACTCGCGCAGGCTGAAGGGTTCGTTCGCGAAGACGAGCTTCTTCGCTTCGATGCGGGAAAAATCGAGGATGTCGTTGATGACCTGCAGCAGGGATTCAGCAGCATCCCTGGCTATTTCCAGATAGCGGCGCTGCACGGCCGTGAGATTGGTGTCGAGGACCAGCTCGAGCATCCCCATGACGCCACTCATCGGCGTGCGGATTTCGTGGCTCATGTTGGCAAGGAACTGGCTTTTCACCCGGTTCGCCTTTTCGGCGGCCTCCTTGGCGCCCAGGAGTTCCGCCTGCACTCGCTCGCGCTCGGTGATGTCGTGCCCGTAAAAATTGACGTAGTTGTTCTCGACTATCGGAACGAGCGTGAATGACAGCTGGCGCCCATCGCAGCAGATCCTCAACTCCTGGCGGACAGCGTTTTCCAGCGCCGTTTCCAGCGCTTGCTTCACCTCTACCGGCACTTGCCTGCCAAGCTGGCATTCCCACTGCTCAAGCAGCGCCCTGGCCGAGCTATTGGCGAACAACAGGGTCCCGTCCTGAGCCACCCGCAGAACAGGGAACGGGTTCTGCTCGGGAAACAATGCCGCGCTCCGGATATGTTCCTCCGCCCGCTTGCGGTCGGTGATGTCCTGGACCGTACCGAACCCACCGATCAGCATCTCCTGCCGATCGAACTCCAGCTCGGCCCTTTCGCGAACCCACTTCACTTCGCTGCCGACGACGATCCGGTGCTCGATCTCGCACGGCTCCCCGCGCCGGGCTGCCCGCCACGACCGGTCCACGAAATCCCGGTCATCCGGGTGAACGGCCGCGAGAAACGTCTCATACGTCAAGGGCGTATCCTTGGGGATTCCGAATATCCGGTAGTTTTCGTCGGACCAGAGCAATTCGTTTCGCCCAACATTCAATCGCCAGCTGCCGGTTTTTGCCACGGCCTGGGCACGGTTCAGGTCCTCCTCTCGCTCCTGCAGTGCCTGCTGGACGGCTCTGCGCTGAGTGATGTCGATGAAGAAGACGGCCAGCCCGTCGGTGGCAGGGTGGACGCGGACCTCGAACCAGGAGTCGAAGGGGGCGTAGAAGCCTTCGAACACCTTCGCCGTTCCCTCCGCCAGGGACTTCTCGTACTCGGTGTGGAAGATTGTCCCGATCGCGTCGGGGTACTCGGTCCAGATATGTCTGCCGATCAGTTCCGCACGGCAACGCCGCAGGAGGCGTTCTGCCTGGCTGTTGACGTAGGTGAAGCGACCCTTCCGGTCGAGGCTGAAGAAGGCATCGGAGATTCTCTCCAGGATGTCGAGGGCTCGGTCCGGGTGAAAGTCCCACTTGCTCATGGCTTGCCTTCTTCGTGGGGAGCGGCATGTCTGGCGAAAGGCAGAAAAGCACGGGAAGGCTCTGCCCGCCAGGTAAAGCAAATTCTAAACCGGGAGGAGAATTTCCCGCAATGAGCACTTTGGAAATGTTACCCGAAAATCCCGATTTCCGCCGGGAAAGACAAAAAAACGGGAGGGGTCTCCCCATCCCGTTTTTGCCGGCGAGCCGTGCAGGACTCTATTCCACGACCCATACCGCACACCCCCGGGCGTGGCGTACGACCCGCTCGGAGACGCTGCCGATGAAGAACTCCTTGACCGAGGAGCGCCCCTGCCGGCCCAGGCAGATCGCCTCGTAGCCGCCCTTTTCGGCTGCCAGGATGATCTCGGTGGGGATGTTCTGCACGTCGGCGGAAAACCGGGTGTCGACCTGCTCGGGCTTCAGCCCCTGCTGCTCGGCCCGGTGCTTGAGATAGCGGAACATCTCCGCATCGGCCTGCGCTTCCTTTTTCTCGTATTTTTCGACATCCTTGCGGTGCTTTTCCAGCTTTTCGTCCCACTCGCCCTTGCCCGGCAGTTTGTCGTACTCCATGACGTTGACGGGGATCGGTTCCCCGACGTGGAAAATCGTCAGTTGGGCATCGCCGAGGTCGCGGGCCATCTTCGCCGCGTACTCCAGTGCCCGTTCCGAAGCCCCCGAACCGTCAACCGCCACCAGAATTTTGTGTGTCATCGTTTGCCTCCCCGCGGGATTTGAACCTCTTTATGAACCCAGTATAGCATTGCACTCCGGCATTGCAACGCGCGGAAAAGACGACAGTTTGGCGCAATGGACCGTCTTTTGCGCCGCCGCAGGGAGGCTCGGCCGGAAAGATTGAAGCGCCGCCTCCTTCTGTTAAGCTGTTCTAAAATCCCTTGCGGAGGCAATGCCATGGCGCGCAAAGATCTCATCCTGTGGTTCGACCAGATCGGCATGAAGGATGTCCTCCGGGTGGGCGGCAAGAACGCCTCGCTGGGGGAGATGGTCCGCAGCCTCTCGCCCGCGGGGGTGAGAATCCCCGATGGCTTCGCGGTGACTGCCGATGCCTACCGTTTCTTCATCGCAGCGGCCGGGCTTGAGCCGAAGTTGCGGGAGCTGCTCGGCAAGCTCGACACGGAGACGATGGACAATCTATCCGCCATCGGCCGCCGGGCGCGCCGATTGCTGCGCTCCGCCCCGCTTCCCGACGCTCTGGAGGAGGCGATCCGCCAGGCCTATCGACAGCTTGAGGCAAAGTACGGGGAGGAGTGTGACGTGGCGGTGCGCTCCAGCGCCACCGCCGAAGATCTGCCGGAGGCCTCCTTTGCCGGCCAGCAGGAGAGCTACCTGAATATCCGCGGCGAGGAGGAGCTGCTCGAGGCAGTTCGGCGCTGCTTCGCTTCGCTCTTCACCAACCGGGCCATCTCCTACCGTCACGATCAGGGGTTCGGCCATTTCGAGGTGGCCCTTTCGGTCGGTGTGCAGAAGATGGTGCGCGCCGACAAGGGATGTGCCGGGGTGCTGTTCACCATCGACACCGAATCGGGTTTTCCCGACGTGGTGCTGATCAACGCCGCCTGGGGGCTCGGCGAAAACGTGGTGCGCGGGGCGGTCAATCCCGACGAATACTACGTCTTCAAACCGACCCTCAAGAAAGGGTGCCGGCCGATTATCGGCAAGAACCTGGGGAGCAAGGAGAAGAAGATCGTCTACACCGAGGAGGGGGGCAAAGGAACCACCCGGGAGGTGGAGGTTGCCGCCGAGGACCGGCGGCGCTTCTGTCTGGCGGATGCAGAGGTTCTCGAACTGGCGCGCCTCGCCTGCACCATCGAGGACCACTACGGCCGGCCGATGGACATCGAGTGGGGGCGCGACGGCGAGACCGGCGAGCTCTACATTCTCCAGGCGCGGCCGGAGACCGTCCAGTCGCTGCGGCAAAAGAGCACGCTGGAGAGCTACCGGCTGCAAGGGGAGGGGGAGGTTCTGGCCCGCGGCAAGAGCGTCGGCAGCAAGATCGGCGCCGGACGCGCCATGGTGATCAGGGACGCGCACCAGATCGAACGCTTCGAGAAGGGGTGCGTCCTGGTCACCGGCATGACCGACCCGGACTGGGAGCCGGTGATGAAGAAGGCGGCCGCCATCGTCACCAACCGCGGCGGCCGCACCTGCCATGCCGCCATCGTCAGCCGCGAGTTGGGGATCCCCTGCGTCATCGGCACCGGCGACGGGACGGAGAAAATTCCGGACGGCGGCGAAGTGACCGTCTCCTGCGCGCAGGGAGAGTCGGGTCTCGTCTACCGCGGGCGTCTCGAGTACGCGGTGGAGAGAACCGATCTCGCCGAACTGGCGCGGCCCCGCACCGCCATCATGATGAACCTCGGCGACCCGGGGCAGGCCTTTGCCCTCTCCCGCATCCCCAACGACGGGGTCGGTCTCGCCCGTCTCGAGTTCATCATCAACACCGCCATCCAGGCGCATCCGCTCGCCCTGCTGCATCCGGAGCGGGTCGAGGAGAACACGGTGCGGCGGCGTCTGGCCGAGCTGACCGCCGGTTATGCGGACGGCGGCGCGTTCTTCGTCGACCGGCTGGCCCGGGGGGTGGCGACCATCGCCGCCGCCTTCTTTCCCCGCGACGTGATCGTGCGGATGAGTGACTTCAAGACCAACGAGTACGCAGGCCTGCTCGGCGGGTCGGCCTTCGAACCGGCCGAGGCCAACCCGATGATCGGTTTCCGCGGCGCCTCCCGCTACTACGACGAGCGCTACCGGGAGGGGTTCCTGCTCGAATGCGCCGCGATGCGCCAGGTGCGTGAGGAGATGGGGCTGACCAACGTCAAGCTGATGATCCCCTTCTGCCGCACGGTGGAGGAGGGAAAGAAGGTGCTGGCGGTGATGGCGGAGGCAGGGCTCAAGCGGGGCAGGGACGGCCTCGAGGTCTACGTCATGTGCGAGATCCCGTCCAACGTCATCCTTGCCGAGGAGTTCGCGGAAATTTTCGACGGCTTCTCCATCGGCTCCAACGACCTCACCCAGCTCATTCTCGGCCTCGACCGGGATTCGGAGATCGTCGCCCATCTCTACGACGAGCGCAACACCGCGGTGAAGCGCATGGTCGCCGATGGCATCGCCCGGGTGAAGCAGGCCGGGCGCAAGATCGGCATCTGCGGCCAGGCGCCCAGCGATTATCCCGAGTTCGCCGAATTTCTCGTCGAGTGCGGCATCGACAGCATCTCCCTCAATCCCGACACGGTCCTGCCGACCACCCTGCGGATCCTGGAGGTAGAGAAGAAGCTGGCGGCAAAGACCGGTCTCTGAACGAAAATGTGATAAAATTCAATTGTCTGCAATCCGCAGGCCGCTCTTCAGGCCGATTGCCTATGACCCGGATTCTGCTTTCAGCTTTCATGGCGTTTCTGCTCTGCCTCGGGTGTACGGCAAGGGTTTTCGGGAAAAGCCTGCCGACCCTGAGTCACGCCTCGGCCGCTCCGGCCGGGACGCCCTCCGCCCATCCCGAATCCCTGCCCCCTCCCGAGATTCTGCGTCAGTGGATCGCCCAGATGAAAGAGGCCCCACGGGGCCCTTTCCAGCGCCTCCGCTGGTTCTGTAAGGATGGCACCATTTTCCCCCCCCAACCCTACGCCTGCCAGGATCACGGCGGGGGGGTACAGCACGGCGAATGGAGCGATCGGGTCAAGCTGCTGCGCTCCCACGGGTACCGGATCGCCAATGTGCTTGCCGCTGTCGATCCGGCCTCTTTCAGGAAAGACTCCGATTGGCTGCCGACCCTCAAGCAGATGCTTCTCGAGCAGTTTCTCATCGAAGCCGACGACGGCTGGATCTATCGTCAGGCCCGTTATTACCCGGGGGCTCTCCAGACCGAAAATGAAAATGCTTACGGGCGGGCGCTGCTTCTGGATCTGTTGACCGACCGCCGCATGCACAACGAAAATTTCCTGGTGATGCGGGAGGCTGTGCGCCTGCTTCCGCACGGTCGTCGGGGAGTCCCCCTCATAGAGATGCGTCAATTGGCCCGGACCATCGAGGACAAGGATCCGAATTTCACCCCATTGCGGGTCAAACTCCATGTCCGTCCCGATTCGGGGGACGCCGGCCGCGTCCGGACTTATGCCGCCGGCAAGGGGAAGCCCGCTCTGGCCGGGGAGTACTATAATCTGGCCGCGGTCATCGACGAGGTCTACACCTCCCGGAATATCGTGGAGGGGTTGCACCAGGCGGCTTCCCGGAGTAGAGACGCCGGTCTGGCCCGGTCGCTCAAACAGGCTGCGGCTTTGCTGGCGGTGGAGCTGGACCCGGTCCGCCGTTTTGCCACGGTCGCCGCGGCAATGTTCGAAATTCGCCAGACCTTTTCCCGGCCCGGCAGCGCCACGCGGATGCTGGAGCTGCTGGATCTCAGCCTCGATCTCGAGCAGGAAGCCTTCCAGCTCGGCAACCAGTGGCTCGACCGCCTGGCCGAGACCGACCGCCGGGGGCGCCTGGACTGGCTGCAGGGCAGTTCCCGGGTCATTTACGGGATGGGCCTGATTTCCCGGCGGGAGCTCGACGCGCTGGGGGAGAGTTTCCGCCAGCTTGAAGCCGCCCCGCTGGCGGCCGGCACCTATAAGGCCGAACTCGATTATCTGGCACGAATCTCCGAATGGGCAGAGAATACCCTGCATTTTCACTTCCAGCAGTCGATCGACCATCTGGCCACCCTCGATCCGCTGTTCGAGCGGTATATCCCCGACCGGCTCCGGGGCAGCCCTCTGGTCTGCCTGATCAGCGTGCTCGACAGCCTGAGGCTGGATGCCGGCAGGCTGGTCGGCATCCGTCACCAGGTGTTCGGTTCCCCGGTGAGCAGCGGGCTGCGCGCCCTCAACCCCGGGCTGGCCCGCGGCACACTGCGCTTCTATCGCCCGGAGGCCGGGTGGGAGCGGGAGGCGATCTACCTGCTGCCGGAAACCCTGGCCGAGCTTCCCCCGCTGGCGGGCATGCTGACCGAGGGGAGAGGCAATGCCCTCTCCCACGTGCAACTGCTGGCCCGCAACCTGGGGATTCCCAATGTCGCCGTCGAGCACCAGCTGGCGGCGAAGCTGAGGTCCCGGGAGGGGCAGCCGGTGGTCCTGGCGGCCAGCCCCGCCGGGGTGGTCGAACTGGCCGAAGACGGCCGCCGCTGGGATCAAATCTTTCAGGGTGAACAAGCCTCCGCCGATCTGCTCATCCATCCCGACCTGGCAAAGCTCGATCTGGCCACCCGCGATTTTCTCCCGCTGCGGGACCTCCGGGCGGCCGCTTCGGGGCGGATCGTCGGGCCCAAGGCGGCCAATCTCGGCGAGCTGAAAAGCCTCTACCCCGACCTGGTGACCGAGGGCCTGGCCATCCCCTTCGGGCTTTTCCGCCAGCATCTGGAGCAGCCCATCGAGCCCGGCGGCCCGACAGCGTTCCAGTGGATGCAGGAGCAATACGCGGCGCTCCGGCGGATCGAGGACCCCCGGGCTCGAGCCTTGGGGGAGACGGGTTTTCTCCATAGTCTGCGGGAGTGGATCATCACCAGCGATCCGGGCCGGAAATTCACCGGCAACCTGCGGGCGGCCATGGCCCGAACCTTCGGGCCGGAGGGGAGCTACGGCGTTTTCGTCCGCAGCGACACCAACGTGGAAGACCTGCCGGGGTTCTCCGGAGCCGGCCTGAATCTGACCGTGCCGCACGTGGTCGGCTTCGAAAACGTCCTGCGGGCCATCCTCCAGGTGTGGGCCTCCCCCTTCACCGAGCGGGCCTACGCCTGGCGTCAGGGACATATGGAGCAGCCCGAGCAGGTCTACGTATCGGTTCTGCTGATGCGAAGCGTTCCGGCGGAAAAGTCGGGGGTCATGGTCACTGCCGACATCGAGACGGGGAATCGGGACTGGGTGACCGTGGCGGTGAACGAGGGGGTGGGCGGCGCCGTAGAGGGGCAGCGGGCCGAGGAACTCCTGATCGACCGGCGCAGCGGCCGGGTCCGTCTGCTGGCCCAGGCTGCCGAACCGCTCAAACGGGTTCTGCGTCCCGGGGGCGGCGTCGGCAAGGTCCCCGCCAGCGGGGTGGAGAGCATTTTATCCAGCGAGGAAATCCGGACCCTGGTACAGATGGCCGACAGTCTCCCCGGGCGTTTCCCGAGCCAGGTCGATGCCGGCGGAAAATCGGCGCCGGCGGACATCGAATTCGGTTTTGTCGACAACCGCTTCGTCCTGTTCCAGATCCGCCCCTTCCTGGAAAGTTCCCGGGCCCGCCGCAGCCTTTATCTGCAGCGGCTCGACGCGCAGATGGAAGGAGCCGGCGCCCGCACCGTCGATCTGGAAGAAATTCCCCGGGAGGGCGGGTCATGAAACGGCGGCTGGCGTTCCTGGGAATTCTGGTGTTTTTGCTCGCCGCCTGGCCAGCATGGTCCTACCCGGTCGACGGGGAAGATTACACCGGCATTTCCCGTCTGGAAGGATACCGCCGCGCGCAGCAGCGGCTCCTGCCCAAGGGGGCGCGGCTCCCCCTGAAGGAAGTCGACCTGCGCCTGACGGACCGGCGGGATTTGGCGCTCCCCCCCAGCGACCCGGAATTCAGCCGCCAGATCCTCCGCCTGCTGGGGGAGGAGGCCGACCGCTACGCCATTGCCGTGCTCGACCTTTCCGACCCGGACCAGCCCCGCTATGCCGAGCATCGGGGGGAAGTCAACCACAATCCCGGCAGCGTCGGCAAGCTGGTCATTGCCCTGGGGGTTTTCCAGGCACTGGCCGACCTTTACCCGGATGACATCGCCGCCCGGGAACGGGTGCTCCGGCAGACGATGGTGACCGCCGACGCTTTTATCCTCTCCGATCATCACAAGGTCCCCTTCTGGAACCCTGCCGAGCAGCGCATCAACTCCCGGCCCCTGCAGGTCGGCGATCGGGCCAGCCTCTGGGCCTGTCTCGACTGGATGCTCTCGGCCAGTTCCAACGCGGCGGCGAGCATGGTGTTGAAGGAGCTGCTGCTGCTGAACCACTTTGGCCGGGACTATCCGGTCGGCAAGACCAGGGAAGAAAAGTTCTGGCGGGAAACGGGCAAGCGGGAGCTTTCCGCGCTCCTCACCCGCAGCCTGCAGGATCCCGTTTCCCACAACGGCCTGGACCTCGACCAACTGCGGCAGGGAGGCTTCTTTACCTGGAAGGGGAAACAACTGGTCCCCGGAACCAGCAGCCGCGCCTCGCCGAGGATGCTGATGGAGTATCTGGTGCGGCTGGAGCAGGGGAGGCTGGTGGACGAGTTCTCCAGCCGCGAAATCAAGCGGCTGCTCTACATGACCCAGCGCCGGATCCGTTATGCCTCAAGTCCGGCGCTGGCCGAGGCGGCAGTCTACTTCAAGTCGGGATCGTTGTACCGGTGCAAGCCGGAGCCGGGCTTCGTCTGCCGAAAATACCAGGGCAACGTCGAGAACCTGTTGAATTCGGTGGCGATCGTCGAACACCCCGCGGGCGAGCGGCGGCTGCATTATCTGGTGGTGGTGATGTCGAACGTGTTGAGGAAGAATTCGGCGGTGGAGCACCAGAGCCTGGCGACCCGGGTGCACCGCCTCATCGAGGTCAGCCGCGGGGACGGCAGATGAGATTGTCGAGGGAGACGATGAGCTTGCTGAGCCATTGCCCGCCGTCCGGGTCTTTGGCCAGGGCGACGGCGATGTAGCGGTGCCCGTCGTGTTCGATGATGCCGCTGTCGGCGTGAAAATTTTGCCAGGTCCCGGATTTGCGGTAGATCTTCGCAGCACGCCCGGCCTGCTCGAGCCCCTTGACGAACTTGTGGTGAATGGCCGGCTGGCCGAGAATTTCCTTCATTTCCCGGCTCATTTCGGGGGAAACCAGGCGACCGGTTTCGAGCAGGTAGTAAAACCGGGCGACCTGGAAGGCGGTGGCGCCATGGGAGAGGTTGTGCAGCGGGTCGCGTTTCCAGGCGGAGGCCTTGCCGTAGTCCTTGCCGACCCAGAGCCCGCCGTTCATTTCGGGGTCGTAGAGGCGGTAGCGGGGCGATTCCAGGAGGCGGGCCAGGTAGTCCTTGCCGACCAGGTTCAGCATTTCGGTGGCGGCCTGGTTGGAGGAGTTGCGGATCATCCGGGTCAGCTTCTCCCGGAGGGCGCCGGTCAGGGTCAGCTCCCCCTTCTCGATCCGGTCGAAAGCTCCGAACAGGATGGCGATTTTCGGCAGGCTGGCGGCATACATCATCCTGTCGCCGTTGACCGACGCCAGGCGCGGCGACTCGGGATCGGTGATGTCGACCAGCGCTACGCAGAGGGATTTGTTGCGGACGGCCTGGTCCAGCTTGAGGGCTGCCAGAGAATCTTCCAGCCCCTGCTGCAGAACCTGGTCGGCACAGGCCTCCAGAGGCGGCAGCGGGGCCTGGGCCCGAGCCGGCAGGATCGAGAAAACGAGCAGAATCACCAGCAGGATACGCAGCATCGGAAAAATCATAGGGGCGGATTGTACCGAATTCTCGAGGGAAAATGCAACCAATTGATTTGAAAAAAGAGCCGGAGAAGGGTGCCGCCCGGGAGTCTAATCTCCGCACCTTGCAGGTAAGGGCCTGTTTTCTTTTCCTGAATTTCCTGCTGATCATCATGGCCCTTTATCAGCTGAAGCCGGCCAGTCGCTCGCTGTTCATCCAGTTTCTGGGCGCGGACCAGCTTCCCTACGTCTGGATCGGGACGGCTGTGGTCATGGGGGCACTGATTACCTGGTACCATCGGCTGGTCGAGCGGCATGCGCGGGTGCGGGTGGTCTTCGGCAGCTGTCTTCTGTTCGGCGCGCTGCTGGTTCTTTTCCGGCTGCTCTTCAACCGCCCGCATCCGGCGACGGCCATCGCCTTTTACATTTTTGTCGACATCCTCAGCGTGGTCCTGGTAGAGCAGTTCTGGAGCCTGACCAACTCCATCTACAGCACGCGGGAAGGCAAGGCCTGGTACGGTTTCATCGGCACCGGTGGCCTTTTGGGAGGCGTGCTCGGTGGCGGCGCCGGGGTCCTGCTTCTCAAATATACCCCGTTGCAGACGCCGGATCTGCTCCTCGTGGCTGCCGGCAGTATCCTGCTCATTATGGCGCTAACCTGGGTAATGGGACGGCTCGGGATCTATCGCGAAGTGGCTAAGCGGGGGCGCCCCACCCGCTTCGAAGGAGGCTGGCGGGCGTTGCAGCAGAACCGTTACCTGCTGCTGATCGCCGGCATCCTGCTGCTCGCCCAGCTGGTCGACCCCATCGTGGAATACCAGTTCCTGAAAACGGTCGAAGTCCATTATGCCGAACTGGAGGCGCGCACCACCTTTCTCTCGGGTTTTTTCGGTGTCCTCGGCATGGTTGCCATCGCCGTCAACCTTGGCCTTACCCCCCTGGTGCATCGCTATCTTGGCGTGATTGCCGGTCTGTTGATCCAGCCGCTGGCGTTGGGCGCCTGCTCTTTGGGTTTCTTCGCCAACCCCACCCTGCTTTTCGGGGCGGCAGCCAAGATCAGCGACCGGGGGCTCTCCTATTCCATCAATCGGGCCTCCAAGGAACTGCTCTACGTCCCTACCGACTCGGTGCTGATCTACCAGGCCAAAGCCTGGATCGATATGTTCGGTTACCGCCTGTTCAAGATCTTCGGGTCCTTTGTCATTCTCATCTTCACCCGGTGGCTTCCCTTTTCCGTCGAGGTTCCCCAGCTCAGCTGGTTCACCGTCGGCATCTGCGTTCTCTGGGTCGTGCTCATCGTGGCCCTTCGCCGGGACTACGTGAAGTTCGCCTGAAAAGGAGAACGGCGCAATCGTTTCTGCCGGGACAAGATTTCTTGACAGCCGGAGCTGGATGATTATCCTTGGAAAATCGTGCCCTTCACCTTGTCCGGCAAACGTTTGCCGGAAGCGGCGAAGGAATCCCCGGGAGGAGTCTATGGCGATCGTGAAATGGGACCCGCTGCGCGAGCTGCGGGCGATGCAGGAGCAGATGAACCGGTTGTTCGAGATGAGCCGCGACCGCACTTTTGGCGAACCCTTCGAACAGGGGCTCTGGCAGCCGCCGGTCGACATCTACGAGGACGACCGGGAGGTGGTGGTGAAGATGGAGGTGCCCGAGGTCGAACAGAAAGACATCGACGTGCACATCGAGGAGGGAACCCTGATCATCCAGGGGGAGCGCAAGCTCGAGCGGGAGGAGAAAAAGCAAAATTACCACCGCATCGAACGCAGCTACGGCACCTTCCGCCGCAGCTTTTCCCTGCCGGGCACCGTGGATCAGGGGGAGGTCAGCGCCACCTGCGAAAAAGGGGTGCTCAAGGTCGTGCTGCCGAAAAAGGGGGCCGGCCAGTCGCGGCACATCGAGGTGGAAATTAAATAAGACCTTGGACTAGATATTCTCCCCCGCCGGGGCCGGCAGCCTGTCGGTTTCTTTCCCCTGCAGGTAAACCGTGCGGCTGGGAAAGGCGATCTCCAGCCCCATGCCTTCCAGAATCTCCATGATCTTCAGACAGACATCCTCGCGTATTTCCAGGTGCTCGGGGAGTGCCGCGGTGAAGGTGAAGCACTGGACAAGAATGTCCAGCGAGGAAGCCCCGAACTCGGTGAAGCGAACGAGGATGTTCTCCTTGTCGATGGCGGGGTGCGCCGCGAGCATGGCGCGGATGAGTTCCACCGCCTGGCGCATCTGGGTCGGCGTGGTGTCGTAGGTGACGCCGACGGTGAAGCGGATGCGGCGCTGGGTCATGCGGCTGAGGTTGTTGATCGCCATGTTGGTGATGACGCTGTTGGGGACGCTGATCAGGCTCTTGTCGAAGGTGCGGATCTTGGTCGAGCGGAAGCCGACCTCCTCCACCGTTCCCTCGATATCTCCGGTCCTGATGTTCTCGCCGATGTGGAAGGGGCGGTCGACGATGATCATGATCGAGCCGAAGACGTTGGCCAGGGTATCCTTGGCCGCCAGGGCCACCGCCAGGCCGCCGATGCCGAGGGAGGCGAGCAGGCCGGAAATGGAGTAGCCGAGGTTCTGGATGGCCATCAGCACGGCCAGGAAGATGACGAAGATCCGCAGGCTCTTGCGGACGAAGGGCAGCAGGTGATCGTCGAGGGTCGACTCGGTACGGCTGACCCACTGGCCGAGGTAGGCCTCGAGCAGCGAGACCATGTTGAAGACGAACCAGGCGACGTCGAAGGTGACCAGTATCTTGAGCAGGGCGTGGGCGAAGCGCCGGACATTGACCGGTTCGGCCGGCAACTGCAGGACCTGCACGGCGACGAAAAGGCCGCCGATGACGATCAGCAATTCGGCCGGTTTCTTGAGGCCCTGAAGAAAGAGGTCGTCGTAGCGGCTGTCGGTCTTTTCGGCCAGGGGGAAGATGATGTGGGTGAAGACATGCGCCAGGACCTTTTTCAGGATCAGGGCCAGAAGCAGGATGCCGCAGGCGATGGCGTAACGCCCGAGGCCAATGCCGAGAAAGGTGCCGCTGAATATCTGTTCGATCGCTTCCATGGGTGTTCTCCTAGGGGGAAAGGCGCCTTTTTAATAGCAGAACCCCCCGGGGAATGCAAGACCTGCGGTGTCCCTGCTCCGGAACGGATCGGTCGTTGGACGCCGGCGGCATTTCTGCTAAAATCAGAGACTGAACGCAATCAAAGGGAGTAACCATATGGCAAAAAACCTCACGCACAAGATTCTCGAGGCGCACCTGGCGGCAGGGCGTCTCGTTCCCGGCGAGGAGATCGCCATCAAGATCGACCAGACACTGCTGCAGGACGCCACGGGTACCATGGCGATGCTCGAATTCGAGGCGCTGGGACTTGACCGCGTCAAGGTCGACCTGGCCGCTCAGTATGTCGACCACAATCTGCTGCAGACCGACAACAAGAACGCCGACGACCACCGGTTTCTGCAGACCGCCTGCGCCCGCTACGGCATCCACTTCAGCCGGCCGGGCAACGGCGTCTCCCACCAGGTGCACATGGAGCGCTTCGGCCGCCCCGGTCTGACCATGATCGGCGCCGACAGCCACACGCCGGGCGCTGCCGGGGTCTCGATGCTGGCCATCGGCGCCGGCGGCCTCGACGTGGCGCTGGCGATGGCCGGCCATCCCTACCACTTCCCCTGCCCCAAGGTGCTTGGGGTGAAGCTGACGGGGAAGCTTCCCGACTGGGTGAGCGCCAAGGACGTCATCCTCGAGATGCTGCGCCGCTACGACGTCAAGGGGTGCGTCGGCAAGATCGTCGAATACTACGGGCCGGGGGTGAAGACCCTCTCCGCCACCGACCGCGAGACGATCGGCAACATGGGGACGGAGCTGGGAGCGACCACCTCCATCTTCCCCTCGGACGAACGGACCCGCGAGTACCTGCAGGCCCAGGGGCGCGGCGACGCCTGGCAGGAGCTGGCCGCCGACGACGGTTGCGCCTACGACGAGTATGAGGAAATCGACCTGTCGAAGGTCGAGCCGCTGATCGCCTGTCCCACCTCGCCGGGCAACGTCAAGACCGTGCGCGAGGTGGCCGGCATCAAGGTCGACCAGGCGATCGTCGGCTCCTCCGTCAACTCCTCCTACCGCGACCTGATGGTGACGACGAAAATTGTCGAGGGGCGCCATTCTCACCCGGACACCTCCTTCCACATCAACCCGGGCAGCCGCCAGGTGCTGGAAAACGTGGCCGAACAGGGCGGCGTAATGGCGCTGCTGCTGGCCGGGGCGCGCATCCACCAGTCCGGCTGCCTCGGCTGCATCGGCATGGGTCAGGCGCCCGGCACCGGCCAGGTTTCCCTGCGCACCTTCCCGCGCAACTTCCCGGGACGCTCCGGGACCAAGGACGACCAGGTCTACCTCTGCTCGCCGGAGACCGCGGCGGCGGCCGCCCTCAGGGGGGTAATCACCGATCCGCGCGACCTCGGCCGGGAGATGGCTTACCCGCGCATCCAGGACCCCGAGAAATACCTGGTCGACGAGTCGTCGATCCTCTTCCCTGCCGCCGAACTGCAGAAGACCGAGGTGGTGCGGGGGCCCAACATCAGGAAGCTGCCCGACTTCGACCCCCTGCCTGCGGACCTGGAGGCCGAGGTGGTGCTCAGGGTCGAGGACAACATCTCCACCGACGGCATCATGCCGGCCGGCAACAAGGTGCTGCCGCTGCGCTCCAACATCGAGGCGATCAGCGAGTTCGTCTTCTACCAGATCGCCCCGGATTTCTCCCGGGAATGCAAGCAGAAGGGGAACGTCGTGGTCATCGGCGGCGACAACTACGGTCAGGGCTCCAGTCGCGAGCATGCCGCCCTGGCGCCCCGCTATCTCGGCGTGCGGGCCAAGATCGTCAAGAGCTTCGCCCGCATCCACAAGGCCAACCTCTGCAATTTCGGCATCCTGCCGCTCACCTTCAAGAACCCGGACGATTACAATTTGTTCGAAAAGGGAAAGAAGGTGGTCTTTCCGAATGTCAGGAAACACCTGGAGGCCGGGGATGTCGAGATCCCGGTCGAGATCGACGGCAAGACCGTCATCACCCTGCTGGAGGTTTCCGACCGCCAGCGCCAGCACCTGATCGCGGGGGGGACGCTGAATTTCGTGAAGAGCAGGCTGGGAAAATAGGAACGGGGGGTACAGTCACGCAACCAAAGGCGGGTCTTCGGACCCGCCTTTTCCATGTAGCGGGACCTTCTCCCTTCGGCTCCGGAATCAGTCTCTCGTGAACGCCTTTCCAGTCAGGATGCGGACGGCTGCCTGTTGGTCTCAGAATTCTTTAGGACAGGTGGGATCGATTTCTAGACGAATTATTGGACGGGGGTTATCCGCGGAGGGGGATGGCCCTATCACTCGTGACATATTGGAAAAGCCCGCAAAGCGATCCTCCTTTTACGATTCCCTGGTCTCAGTATTTCTGAATCAGGACAACCCCCGCCGCGACCATGAAGACGCCGAGGACGCGCGGCAGACTGATCGGATGAACCGGAAAGGCGAATGCGCCGAAGTGGTCAAGGAGAAGAGAGGTGAGCATCTGACCGGCCAGGACCAGGGCCAGCATGGTGGTGGCGCCGAGCTTGGGAACCAGGAAGATGGTGCTGGCGACAAAAAAAGCGCCGAGTGCGCCCCCGCTCCAGACCCACCAAGGGGCGGCGCCGAGGCCTGCCACGGGAGGAAGGGGGATACGGGTCGTGATGACGTATAGAGCCAGGCAAACTGTGCCGACAGCGAAGGAGACTCCGGCGGCGAGGGTGGGCGAACGGGTCAAGTGGCTGAGTTGGGAATTGATGCCGGCCTGGGTGGGGATACAGATCCCCGTAGCGAGAGCGAGAAGGATGTAGAGCAGGGGATTATTCATGAGAAATTCCGGTCGGCTCGATGATGTATCCTGTTATCGGTGATTTATCGAACGGACTTATTCTAAAGGCTCAACGTCTCGCATCACCTGCCCAGGCAAGTGGGTGAAGCCCGCCGCGGGCAGTCAGGTGCATGCAGATGATAGCTGCCGCCGCAGCCTTTTTCTCAGTCGCTGATGATATCGATCGCAGGGGCTTTCTGCTCGAATGGGTATTGCGGTGCTGTCAGTGGAGTCCCGCCGGTGCCTGGCAGGACCTCGAAGCCCATGTCGAACTGGGACAGCGAGTTCTTGAGCAGGTCGTAAGGCTCACGGTTGCCCACCAGCCTGGCCTTGCCGTTGGCAATCTGCTCGTCGAAGCTGGCCTTGCCCACCATCACCGTCTCCAGGTCGGAGCGGTTCATGGTGATGGTGAGGTCGGGATTCTTGGCCTGGAAGCCCTTGATGTTGGTCAGCGTGCTGTTGCTCAACTCAACGACATGCTCCTCACCGTTATCGGGCGTGACGAAATTGATCACGAAGTGCTTGCCCTCGACTTTGCTCTCATCTAGGCGGATGCCCAGAAAGTCGAGCCACAGGTCGGTGGGCATTGCCGTGATCATGTCCGGTCCGGCGGACTTGGGCGAGGTGCCCTTGGGAATGCCATGGCGCAACTCGAAGGCACCGGCAAGGAAGCTGTTTCGCACACTGGCGCTTTCTTGCTGGTAGCCGATCTGCTCGTAGACATCGGCCAGCAGGCTCCTAGCCGCCTGATTGTTCGGTTCGGCAAACACCAGCTTGTTGAGGATCTCCACCGCGTACAGGTACTTGCCTTGGTCGTAAAGATCCTTACCCCTGGCCACGATCCTGTCGGCGCCTCCCATCATTTCCACATATAGCGGGGCGGAGTCGCGCGGTGACAGCGGGATCAGGTTGGCCGGATTGGCATCCCAGTATCCGATGTATTTGTTGACCACCGCACGGCTGTTGTTCGCCTCGGAGCCGTGATAGCTGTGTGCCGCCCAGTTCTGTTCCAGGCTCTTGGGAAGGCGGTACACGTTGTGGATTTCGTTGATGGTCACGCCCTGGTTGACGAGGTGCAGGACCTGGTTGTTCAGGTTGGCGTAAACGTCACGCTGGGTACGCATCACCTCCTGGATACGGTCGTTGCCCCAGCGCGGCCAGTTGTGGGCGGCGAACATCACTTGCGCCTCGCCGCCGAAGCGATACAGTGCCTCGTTGATCTCCTTGGACCACCTCAGGGCATCGCGCACCGGGGCACCCCGCAGGGTGTAGATGTTATGAATGGAGCCGACGATGTTCTCCGCCGCCCAGAAGGCCTTTAGGTCCGGGAACCAGGTATTCATCTCGGCAGGGGCCTCGGTGCCCGGGGTGTTCTGGAATACCATCTTCACGCCGTCCACGGTTAGTTCTTCAATATCGTCCCTGATGACCACGTTGGGCGGAATCAGGCCCAGGTTGCCGGCGGCGGTGTTCTTGCCGATGGCCTGGTCGACGTGGCCGAAGGGGCTGCGCGGCAGGAGCACGCCGTATTGATAGAACATGCGGCGGGTCATGGCGTTGCCGGCATAGACGTTTTCGGCCACGGCATGCTGCATGAAACCCACGGGGGCGATCAGCTTGACCTTGCCGCTCTTCACGTCTTCCTCATCCACCACGCCGCGCACTCCACCGAAGTGGTCGCCGTGGGAGTGGGAGTAGACCACCGCCACCACCGGGAGCTTGCCGACTTTCTCGTTGATGAAATCCAGAGCAGCCTTGGCGGTTTCCTTGCACGTAAGCGGGTCAAAAACAATCCAGCCGGTATCGCCCTTAATAAAGGAGATGTTGGCCAGATCGTAGCCACGCACCTGGTAGATTCTCCCAAACACGACCTCGTAAAGGCCAAAGCCCATGTTCAGGATCGCCTGACGTTGTAGCGAGGGGTGAATGCTGTCGAAGTCCTTGCCGTCAAGCAGGAACTCGTAGCTCCCGATATCCCAGGCCACGTTGCCAGCCTCGGCCATGATCTGCTTGTAGGGTGGCGCAGCAATGAAGCCCTGCTTGGACTCCTCGAAGTCGCGCTTGTCCTCGAATGGCAGGGATTTGCGCAGCCCATTCTGCAATTCGATGGTGAATTTCGACGGCATCTTCCCCATGGGATCGAAGTGCTTGGTCGTGTCGGCGGTAATAACCGCCCCGCCACCGGCAGCAAGACTTGTGACGGCCATGGCAATCATTGCAATCGCGAGGCAGACTGTTTTGGGGGAAATTTTCATGGCTCACGCTCCCTGTGGTTTGCACCTCGGTGGTTACATTTCTGCAATATCAATCGATGATCGACTTTAGCTGGTTTTCATGCTTCTACAGCACCTGCAATCCACAAAAGTAGCTTTGTGGTCAATCCTTAGGCACTAAGTGGGTGGGAACAGGCTGGCACGGATCAGTATTGTCATCCAAGAAGTTGTCTCACAGAAAATGACGGCGGTCAGCGAGCTACCGCGAAGCGTTTCACGTATTCACAGGGACATACGAAAAGCCCACGGTGCCAAGATCATGGGCTTTTCTTGTGCGGCGGGAGAAATGTGATTGGCGCGGGCCGTTTAATAAATATGATAGAGAAGCCAGGCTCTTTTCGCGGCAACCGTCCCTCTTGTCGTTTCCATAGCCCATATCAGGCGGGCTTGTTGTTCCTCGTCAGATAATGTTCGTTAATACGGAGCGCGTCGCTCGAACCCTGAGTAATCTGCATTTCCACCTGGGTTCCTCAATGTCCCGGTTTCGATGTTTACCCATCCCTCAGTGCGCTCGAAGCTGTCAATCGCCTTGCTGGCAATCAGCTTCTTCAGCTCGTGGGGACGTACCAGCCGTTTTTGTCCGTCAGTGTACTTAATTTGGATCATCATGGATCTTCTCTCCTTCCAAAAAAACTTCTCTTTTAGATCCATTATACATTCCCCCAGCATTAAGATGGTTGTCGTGTAAACCTCCGGAGATTAGTCCCACATTCCCTCCATTGTGAGAACCCCGATCAAAGCCAGCTTGGGGAATGAATGGCAGAAACAAGCGGTGCCAAATTGGCCCCAATTTGTTGCCATTTTGGTACCACTATGTTAGTCTTGCAGCAGATCAGCCTATACACGGAGGTAGACATCATGGCTGCAAAGGTCGAAACACGCATTTCAGCACGAGTGCCCGAGCACGTTTACGAGACTCTCACCCGCGCGGCCGAGCTGTGCGGAGCGACAATTAATCAATTTCTAGTTCAATCTGCACTCGATCGAGCGCGGACAGTGATCGAGGAGGAGAGTCTTATTCGCTTGGACGTGGAGGCAGCGAGGCGGTTTTTCGACGCGATCGAGAACCCACCAGCGCCGAACGAGAAATTGCTAGCGGCCTTCCGCATTCATAAGGAGCGGCTATAAAATGCTTCGCATCGAACTTCTTTCGCGGGGACACGACCGCGAAGGCTTTAGCTGCGGCGAGCGGGACTTGGACGACTATCTCAAAAGGACCGCTCGCCAGCACAATGACAAAGGGATCTCGCGCACCTTCGTCCTCGTCGATTCGGATGAGCCGGCGAAGATCCTGGGCTTTTTCACTCTGGCGAGCTACGCCGTCGTGGCGGCGGAACTGCCGCCCGAATACGCGAAAAAATACCCTTGCAAAGCGCCCGCTGCCAAACTGGCCCGCTTGGCGGTAGCGAGGGATCAGCAACGCCAAGGGTTCGGTGGTCTCATGATGGTCGAGGCCATGCGGCGCACCCTTGCCGTTGCCGAAAACATCGGGATCATCGGCTTTTTCGTGGATGCGAAGAACCAGGGCGCCCGCGAGTATTACGAGCAGTATGGCTTTGTAGCCCTGCCCGACCATCCGCTCGCCCTCTTTTTGCCGCTGGCCACGCTGGCTGCTGCGGTTGAGTCGCTTGGCAATTGAGATGGCTACAGGCCCGGTCAACACTGGCCAGGGGGCGCCCACCACGTACAATAATGGCCATCCCGTGCATCCCCCGGGGTGGCCATTATTGTGTCTGAAATATATCCATCAATCAGAATGGCCAATTTTGTCTCTAAGCCGGTGTGTTATGAGAAGAGGCCGGGAAACTATTTCCCAGCCTTGCGTCTGACTGTGACCGTCTCACCCGCAATTCCCCAGTTGTCAGTGTCTACCTCGTCGATGACGACGACGGTCGTCGCCGGGTTCTTGCCAAGCACGTCGACCAGCAACTGGGTCGCCCCTTTGATCAACAGGGCCTTCTGCTCGGCGGTGGCCCCTTCCTTGGTGATTTTGATATTGACGTACGGCATGATGCGGTTCCTTTCTATGGCTTGTGGAGTTGATAACGCCTATCCAGGGCGATGAACAGGCATCCAAGAGTCACACTGGCTGCTGCAAGAAGGAGAGGCATCGCAAACCCGTCCTGACGGTCGGCCAGCATCCCGGCTATGACCGGCCCAAGCATCTGGCCGACACTGAAGCTCGCTGTCAAGAACGCAGCCGCCCGCCGTCCCTCCTTGCCCATGCGCAGGTTCCCCTCCGCCATGGTCAAAGCAACGATCCCCAGGAAGGTGCCGCCGAATGTAACGGCGGCAAATATCACTTCGAAAACAGAAGTAGCGTGCCTGCTGACCAGGATGCCGGCAATCTGGATGGCATAGGCTGCCAGCAGTGCCCGCTTGTTGCCGATGCGCCGTGCCAAATACGGCCAGAGGATTGTTGACGGAACTGCGGCAAGACCGACCGCAACCCAGCTAGAGGGGGCAAAGGTTTCCAGACCAGGAGTCGTCGCGATGATGGCGACAATGAACGTCGCGGTGACGATATAGCCGAGACCTTCCAGAAAATAGGCCATCGCCAATAGCAGGATACTGACCAACCTACCGGTATGATCCGGGTTTTCGGCAACAATCGACGGAGAGTAATCCCGCGTTCGGCCAAGAGCCATTCCGGCAATGGCACAGAAGACCGCAAGACCTCCGATCCCCGTCCAGGCAGCGCTCCACCCGCCCGCCTTGTCCAGGTGGGGGACAATGAGGCCGCTGAGGGCGATGCCGAGACCGATCCCTCCGTACAGGGCGCCGAACCAGTGCCCGTAACCGCGCCGCGCAAGGGACTCACCCACTTCGGCGGAGATGATGATGAAGAGGATGGAGCTGGCAACGCCTCCAACCAAGCGCATGATCCCCCACCAGAACGGCGAGAGTGTCACTCCCATGAAGATGGTGGTGGCAAGGCTCAGCGCTAAGGCCCCGGCCCCGACTACCTGGGAACGGAGAAGTTTTGGAGCGATGGTGCACGCAATGGCCCCAGCCAGATAGCCCAGGTAGTTCAAACCTGCGAGCCAACCGGCGACCGAATGGCTCATCCCGAGGTCGCGTTGCATGAGGGGGAGAATCGGGGTGAAGGCGAACCGCCCGATACCCATGGCAACCACCATGCCGAGCATGCCGCCTGCCAGGATATTGAAGGCAGCCCAATCCCTGGAGGAGGAAACGTGGTTTCTTGTGCGGCCTGTATCCATGATTGACATACTACCCCTCGAAAGATATCATTACAAATGAAATATAAAGATATTATCCATCACAAAAAAGGATGTGTTTGTCTATGGAGATCAGTGAACTGAAAATCTTCCTGGCGGTTGCCCAAAAGGGCAGCATTTCAAGAGCAGCGGAAGAACTTCACTGCGTGCAATCCAACGTGACTGCCCGCATCAAACAACTGGAAGAGCGCCTTGGCACCATTCTCTTCCATCGAAAGAGCAAAGGCGTCACCCTCGCCCCCTCCGGGCACTTGCTGCTGGACTATGCCGAGCGCATCCTCCGCCTTGCGAGGGAGGCTGAAGAAGCAATCACCAATCAGGATGAGCCAAGGGGCAAGCTACTCATCGGCTCGATGGAAACGACAGCCGCAGTCCGCCTGCCGCCGCTCCTAGCCGCCTATCATCGCTCTTACCCCAATGTCGAATTGAACCTGGTGACAGGTCCCTCCGAGGAATCGCTGAGGCGGCTTCTTGATTTCCAGATCGATGGCGCTTTCGTTGCCGGCGAGCTTGTCAATGAGGCAGTGACCGCGGACAAGGCCTTTGACGAGGAACTGGTGCTGGTTGCTCCCCCTGACATCAATTCGCTAGAGCAGGTTGCCCATCAGAAGATTCTAGTTTTTCGAACGGGCTGTAGCTATCGGGCACAACTGGAAGCGTGGCTCAGGAAAACGGGGAGGCTCCCCTACCAGGTGATGGAATTTGGCTCGATCGAGGGGATCATCGGGTGCATTTCCGCTGGGATGGGTGTCAGCATCCTGCCGCGCTCAGTCGTCGAACGGCCGCAGTATCAAGACAACTGCTCCTTGCACAGTCTGCCGAGAGAGGTCGGCATCATGACCACCTGGTTTGT
Organism: Desulfuromonadales bacterium; assembly: GCA_035620395.1. NCBI lineage: Bacteria > Pseudomonadati > Thermodesulfobacteriota > Desulfuromonadia > Desulfuromonadales > Desulfuromonadales bacterium. The sequence continues at coordinate 28,398 of DASPGW010000043.1, forward strand.
GCGCCGCCGTCATGAAAAACCCGGCAAGGCCATGCAGGCATTTATGGACCTGATCGTTTCGAAGTAAAATCTGACGAGGAGATTGCCAGAGGGGCGCGGCCGATATCTGACTTGGATGTTGTGTCTGATTGTCTGGCAAGGCACCATCTGACGGGAACAGCCACCGTCTAAAATATCCTGCATTACAGAAAGGCCCATCCACGCTGAGGCCTCAGAGGACCCACAGTCAAGCCGAGGTGGGTGAACCACCCAGGGCGACGAAGGTCCCGAGCAGCACCCGCGGAGCCGGTCGGCGACGGCTGCGAATCGCCACGACCATTTCGGTGAAAAGGGGGATGGTGGCGATGATCAGGGCGGCGTGGGAGGTCGTGGTGTGTTTGAGACCAAAGTTTTCAAAGCCGAAATAAAGGGTGACGCCGGCAATGCCCAAAGAGCAGACCGGAAGCCGGTCCTGGCGGTCAATCCGTTTCGGGAATTTACGCGTGAGGGGCCAGACCAGGCAAGCGGCCAGGAAAAGTCGGGCAAAGGCCAGGGACAGGGGCGGGATCTCCTGCACCGCCGGCCGGGTGACCGGATAAGACAGCCCCCAGACCAGGATGCAGAACAGCACCATGGCCAAGGCGCGCCAGGGAAAGGACCGGCGGGAAGGAACTGGTTGGTTTTTCATGGAAAGGGGCCGGACAACGCCATTATGGGGACCGACAGGACCAGGGTGTGTTCCATGTCACCGGGACACAAAAAAACGCCGGGTCGGGGCAACCTGCGGACACCGCCCGCAATTTCTTCCCGCATAGTGAAGGCGGATGGTGCTGGGCGTAACGGGTTCTCCTTTCGCTGGTTGGCGCCGCAAATGGCCCTCTGTAGTTGAACGGTACAGGAACGATCAGCCTGGGTCAGGCGCACCGACCCTTGAGAAAAGCCGCCAGCCGCAGCAGCAGCCCCTGGCGGGTGAGCAGGGCGCCGTACGGACAGAGTTCCTGGCAGCAGAAGCAGCGGATGCAGCGCTGGTAGTCGATCTGTAGCTTGTCGTCGTCGATTCGCATCGCTTGTGGCGGACAGGCTTCGATGCAGATGCCGCAGCGCTTGCAAAGCTGAAAGTCGGGGACGGGGCGGGCGGTGAGGGAATCCTTGAGGACGTTTTTCAGCAGCGGCGGCAGGCCGAAATTGACGTCGGTGACTTTGGCCGGCCGGAAACCGCGGACGCGCAGCTTTTCCAGTGAATCGCCGAGGATTTCTACCTGCTCCAGGCGGCATCCCGGCCGTCCCGTCTGCAGGGCTAACCGCTGCGTCCAGACCGCTTCCGGGGAGAGCCCGACCAGGGCGGTGGCGACGGTGTCGACGGCCAGCGGCGAGGCGCCGGCGAGCAGGGCGCCGACATGGACCGGATCGCCGCTGCCGGGACCTTCGCCCTCCATGGCGGTGATGGCGTCGACCAGGGTCAGGGCGGGGCGGATCTGCTCGGCCAGCTCCAGCAGCATCAGGGCGAAAAAGGCCTTGTCGGTGCCGGCCTGCAGGTGCAGGCGCGGCTTGCGGATGCCGACCACGGCGCCGAACAGGTTCTTGACGCCGGCGGTCAGGCCCATCATCTGGTGGGTCTTGAGCTTGGGGAGATTGATGACGACGTCGGCGTCGAGCAGGTCGCGAGCGATCTCCAGCTCATGAAAGGTGCCGCCCCGGGGGCGGATCCTGACCGATTCGGCAAAGGGGGCGAAGGCGGCGCCGGTCTCCTCGATCACCGGCAGGATGCCGCAGCGTTTGGCCACCTGCAAGGGGGAACCGATGCCGGGCGAGTCGCCGACGGCGACGACCCCGCCGGCCTGCTGCGCCAGGCGAATGACGGCGCGGACGATCTCCGGATGGGTGGTCACCGCCTTCTCCGGCTCCTTGCCGGCGAGCATGTTCGGCTTGAGCAGCACCTTCTGCCCGGGCCGGACGAAGGCCGCCATCCCGCCCAGGGGGGCGAGCAGGCACTCGACGGCGGCTTCGACCTGCGGCCGGGCGTAACCGGCGGCGGCCTGCAGGACGACCCGCTCCTTCATCCGGCAACGATCCGGAGGTGCAGCCGGCGGTGGCGCGGGCCGTCGAACTCGCAGAAGTAGATTCCCTGCCAAGTGCCGAGGACCGGCTCCCCCTTCTCGATCAGCAGCGTCTCGCTCGCCCCCACCAGACTGCTCTTGAGGTGGGCGGCGCTGTTTCCCTCGGCGTGCCGGTAGTGGTCGTCGAAGGGGACGATCTTGTTCAGCTCCATGAGCATGTCCCGCAGCACGTCGGGGTCGGCATTCTCGTTGATGGTGACCGCCGCGGTGGTGTGGGGGACGAACAGCACCGCCAGCCCAGCGTCGATGCCGGCCCTGCGGATGGCCTGGCGTACCTCGCCCGTGATATCGAGCATTTCCACCCGCTGCCGGCTTTCGACCTCGAGGGTGATCACGGCTGCTCCTCCGTCAGGGCGTCGATCAGGGTCTCGAAGGCGCGCGGATGGTAGAGCAGGGAAGCATGCCCGATGCCGGCCAAGGCCACGTTTTCGGCCTCTGGCAGCTGCCCCGACTCGAAGGGGATGACCATGTTGTCGTGCCGGCTGTAGACGGCGGTGAACTGGACGCCGGCGGGCAACGGCGCCCCGGCCAGCTCCCGCAGAAAGTCCGAGCCGGGCAGCAGCAGCTTGCCCAGTGGGGACAGGGCGAAGGGGGCCAGTTTCGACCCGTGGTTGGGAGCAGCCAGCAGGATGCAGCGGGCGACCTTCTCGGCGCCGTCGCCCAGCTGCACGAAGTTGCGGGCGATGATCCCGCCCATCGAGTGCCCGACCAGATGCACCTTGTCGCTGCCGCTGGCGTGCCGCAGCTCATCGACCTTGCGGGACACCTGCTCCGTCAGGAATTCCAGCTCGTACCAGGGCGGCAGATTGATCGTATAGACGTTGGGCACTCCCCGGCGGCGCAGGCGGTACCGGGTCCAGAGCCAGCAGGCGCGGTTGTGAAAGAGGCCGTGCAGCAGCAGCACGGGGGTGCCGCTGCCGTATTCAGGCGATGTTGCGGTCGTCTTGAACCAGCCCAGGGGATACAGCAGCACGGTGATGAAAAGACAGGCCCACTCCTGCACCATGAGCCAGGCGGCCAGGCGGAGGTTTTCCGGGTTGAAGCGATTTTCAACCACCCCGGGGTCGGCGTTGGCGCGCTCGTACCAGACAATGGCGTAGCTCAGCAGGGCCACCAGGGCGACGGCGCCGGCAATAAGCGTTAAAACGGCGAAAACAATGGACATGCGGACCCCCTGTGAAAGGCCCCCATTATGGCACGGGCATCCCTGAGCGTCAACGCCGCCAACACTCCGCCAACACGCCGGCAGACAAACCCGGCGAAGAAAGGCATCGGTTCCACCCCGTTCTGTGCTATAAAAAAGCAGCAGCCTTTGCCAAGGAGGATCCGTGCAGGAGCAGATCGCCCGTTTCGACAAGCACCTGGCCGTCGAGCGCAACGTTTCGGAGCATACCCGCCGCGCCTACCGGCAGGACCTGGAGGCCTTCCGGCTCTTTTTGCGCGAGGAGCTGAAGTGGCCCGAGCAAGGGATGCTCGAGCGGATCGACAACCTCGTTTTGCGCCGCTATCTGGCGGCTTTGCACAAGCAGAACAAGAAGTCGACCATCGGGCGCAAGCTGGCCGCGCTGCGCACCTTTTTCCGTTTCCTGGTGCGGGAGGGGGTACTCAGGCTCAACCCCGGCGAGCTGGTGGCGACCCCCAAGCAGGGGAAGTATCTCCCCCGCACCCTCACCGTCGACGAATCCTTCGCCCTGATGGAGCAGGGCGGCGGCGCCGGCCTCCTCTCCGGACGGGACCGCGCCATCGTCGAAACCCTCTACTCCTGCGGACTGCGCGTCAGCGAACTGACCGGCCTCAACGTCGGCAGCGTCGACCTGCGCGAGGGGCTGGTGCGGGTGCTCGGCAAGGGACGCAAGGAGCGGATCGTCCCGATCGGCCGCAAGGCACGGGAGGCCCTCGGCGAGTACCTGGCGGCGCGCGGCAATCCGGCCGACGAGGAACCGCTCTTTCTCAACCAGCGCGGCGGCCGGCTCACCTCCCGCAGCGTCGAGCGCAATCTCAAGGTCCAGCTGCTCAAGGCCGGCATCCTCAAGGACGCCACCCCCCACGCCCTGCGCCACTCCTTCGCCACCCACCTGCTCGACGGCGGCGCCGACCTGCGCGCCATCCAGGAGCTGCTCGGCCACGCCTCTCTCTCGACCACCCAGAAATACACCCAGGTCAGCGTCGACCACCTGATGCACGTCTACGACCAAGCCCATCCTCGCAGCCGCAAGAAATCCTGAGGCTTTGCAATGAGACAGAATTGCTCAGAAAGAACTCCGCATAAAAATGACAAAATCGGTCATATATGGCTTGACAGCTCCCGCTCGTCAGGTACACTGAAGCGCAATTTGACAGGTCAACCGACTAAACGAGCGAAAGGAGTTTTGCCATGAGTGTACTGGTAGGCAAGAAAGCCCCTGATTTCACGGCTGCCGCGGTGATGCCCGACGGGGCGATCAATAGCAGCTTCAGCCTTTCCGATTACAAGGGCAGATACATCGTGCTGTTTTTCTACCCCCTCGATTTCACCTTCGTCTGCCCGACGGAACTGATCGCCTTCAGCCGGCGTATCGACGAGTTCGAAAGCCGCGGTGTGCAGGTGATCGGTTGTTCCATCGATTCCCAGTTCACCCACGTCGCCTGGCGCAATACGCCGATCGAAGATGGCGGGATAGGAGCAGTGACCTATCCGCTGGTGGCGGACGTCAAGCATGAGGTCTGCAAGGCCTACGATGTCGAGTTCGAGCAGGCCGGCGTCGCTTTTCGCGGTTCCTTCCTCATCGACGAGAACGGCATCGTCCGGCATCAGGTGGTCAACGATCTGCCGCTGGGCCGCAACGTCGACGAGATGCTGCGCATGATCGACGCCCTGCAGTTCACCGAGAAGTACGGCGAAGTCTGTCCGGCCGGCTGGAACAAGGGGGACAAGGGGATGGTGCCCAACAAGGAAGGGGTGGCTTCCTACCTGGCTTCGGAGGCGGGAAAGCTCTGAGTAAACAACCATTCCGATGCATCAAGAGGCGGTCCTTTGGGGCCGCCTCTTCGCGTTTATGGTGGGCAGGCAGGTTTTCCCATCGATAGCCTCACCCGACGTGCGCTCCAAGTGCCTCCCGGTAGATGGCTTCCAGTCTCTCCGCCTCGGTGGCCGGATCGAAAGCTTCAGGCTGCGGTCGGGACAGCTTCCGGCGCAGCCCCCGGTTATCGAACAGGGCCAGGGCGTGACGGATGAATTCGTCCTCCGTCCGGTACAGCAGGCCATTGATCCCCGGTTCGACCACCGCCGCGTTGCCGGGGATGTCCCGCGCCAGGATCGGTCTGCCCAGGGCAGCGGCCTCGATGAGAGTATTCGGCAGCCCTTCACTCAGCGAGTGGTTGAGAACCACATCTGTCTCGCTCAGAGCAGCGGGCATTGCCGTCGTCGGGATGACATCGAGATAGAGCGCCCAGGGGCGCAGCGAAATTTCCGCCATGAAGCGTTTGGCGTAAGCGGCATCCAGCGCCGGGCCGCAGAAGGCGATCCGGCACCCGGGCCGCACGCCCGCCACCCGGTCGAAGAGCCGCAGCAGTTCGAGGTTCCCTTTGACCGGCCGGAGTCCGGCCGGGTGCAGGAATAGCAGTGCATCCGCCGCGATGCCGTGCAACCGGCGCAGGGGATAGGGGGCGTCGCCAAGGACGATCCCCGGCGGCAGATAGCGGACCCGGCCGGCCCAGGCCGTCGGTTGTTTGCTCAGATTCTCGGCGGTGATTCTGTTCTGGGTGATCACCGCTGCCGCCCGCTGCAGGACCGCGCGGATGACCGCCCCTTCCGCGGGGATCGAACAGCCCTCATGGATGTCGGTTCCGGTCAGAGTGACGACGCAGGGGGCGGCAGATTCCGCACGGCAGGCGAGCCAGGACCGACCGCTTCGGTAAGCGTGCAGCAGGTGAACCAGATCGGGGCGAAACGTGCCCAGGGCGTGCCGCAGCGCCGCCGGATTTTCCTCGTCGGTGGCGGTCAAATGGACCTCGTGACCCCGTCGCGTCAGGTAGTCATGGTGGCGCGTGGCGGTGACCTGGTTGCCGGTTGCCAGGGGCTGCCGGGGGGTGACGATCAGGATGCGCAAGCAAGTTCTCCGAAATGGATCAGTTGAATCTGTCGTTGTCCGACCAGCTCTCGAATGCCTGGCGAAGTCAGTGCAGCCACCTCGGTCTCCCGTTCGCGAGTGGCAAAGGGGTCTGCGGGGTTGCAGCCGCCGGGGTGCACCATCAATTCCCAGGTGCCCGGAGGCAGAGAGTTCAGGATGGCAGCAAGCGCGGATTCGTCGAGGCGGTTGAGAGAGGCCATGCCCCAGAGGCCGTCCGGCGTGACGAGACCGCTGGTCTGAAGCGTTCGGGCGATGTTCGGGGCGAGACTTCGGTAGAGTGCCAGTTCGTTGCCGAGGAGCCCGGCCGGATCCGCTGCCGCCGGCTCTTGCGGTAGCGGCAGGCGGGCGGCGTTGATGCCGAACCGGCCGACGACCTCGAGGATCGCTTGCGCAACGTTCGGAAAGAGGAATGCGTGCTGGTGCGTGTCAAAATGGTCGGGCTGCAGCCCTGCATCGACAAGTCTGCCGATCTGGGCGGAGATTTCGGCACGGAGATTCTGGGCGCTCACCGCCCCGGACGCCAGGCGCCGGCGGGTCTCCGCCTTGCCGGGAAACTCGCCGTTGGCGGTGGTCAGGCCGCGAATCTCTCCGCTCAGCGAAGGACCCTCGGCCAGGTTCAGATGCACCCCGACCGGTAGCCCCTGGGCGCGGGCTTCGCGGGCCGCATCGGCAAAGGACGGGCCGTTGGCCAGCAGCGAGGCGCTGGTGACGATCCCGTCGCGAAAGGCGCAGAAGAGGCCCCGGTCCATGGCGGCGCCGCGTCCGAGGTCGTCGGCGTTGACGATCAGGCGGATTTTATGCATATGCGGAGGATCGGCGGCAGAGTTTTAGCCTGTAGAAGGAAAGCGGCATCAATTTTGCGCTACCATTCGATGGTGACGGTGATGACATCGCTGTAGCTGCCGACCGGGACATTCTGACCGGCCGGAATGCGGCCGAAGATAATGGCATTCCAGGGGATAGTGCGAGTGACGAGGTTGGTCTGCGTCTGGGAGCCGCCGCTGCCGTCACCCCAGACCGTGGAAAATGAGGGGGTGGTGAAAAGGTTGTAGGCCAGCGTCGAGCCTGGCCCCTGCATCCTCCGCTGGGCATAGGCTCCCGAGTTCCCCGGACTGAGGGAGATGATGACGGGAATGGGCGCGTTCGGGTTCTGGGGCGGTGCGTTACAGGTGACGGTGATGGTGGCAGTCGAATCCCGGGGAATGGCGGAGAAAACATCATAACTGCCGAAGCTGAGGCCGGTGACGTTGACATTGCAGTTGAAGGCGCCTGCCGGCAGGGCAAAGGCCAGCAGGCAGATAGCCGTCGTGATACCGGCCGGGATCTGAATCTTCATCTTACTCACCATAGTCTTGGGCCACATTGCCACGCTCCGTCAAGCATATCAATTCTCTTGCACCTTGAACAGCAGCAAGACGGCTCGCCGGTTTCGCCGCAGGCAGTCCTCACTCGTTTCCGGGCACAGGGGCCGGTGTTCACCATGACTGCTCAATTGCAAAATCCGACGAGGGGCGACTCCCGTCTCGACCAGATACTTTCGGAGGGTCTCGGCCCGGCGTTGCCCGAGGCGGTTGTTGTAGCTTTCGCTTCCCAGTCGGCAGGTGTGCCCCTCAATAGCCACTGCGACCTCAGGATGGGCCAACAGGCTGTCCGTCACTGCAGCCAGTAATGACATGTCCGCTGCAACTGGCGTGGCCCGGTCGAAAGGGAAGTGGATCGCCGCCTGGCTTTGTTCCTCGAATGGCTCGCGGACGGAATCTTCGTAGACTTTTGGTTCGGCTGGTTCGTCTGGTCCGGTGGCGTTCCCGACTTTCGCTGGCGGCTGAGAGCGGGCCGAGCTGGCCGTGTCTCGCTGATCGGCCGGAGCCGAGGCCACCGAAGGCGACGGAGTGGTGATTGTAACGGTACGCTTCGCCGAGCCAGAGGCCGAAAAAACCTGCAGAACGATTTCACCTAGTTCGGCGAACTGATCCGACACCGGGGGGATGGTCATCTCGGTCTGGAATTTGCGCCCTCCCTGCTTGACGGTAAGCGGATAAACTCCGGCAGGCAGGAATGCCCCTGGCACTTTCCCTAGCGCCTCGCATCCCTGATGGGCTTCCAGGTCGAATTCGACTTGCTGGCTGTCGAGGTAGAATTCCCCATCACTCCCCGTCCAGAAGGTGACGGGTCCCGCCTGGGTTTCGAGGCTCAGTTCGGCATAAGCAAGCGGCGCGCGCCCATCTGTATCCTCCACGTTCAGGGTGCCGGTAAAGGCCTGGTATTTCTGCAACGGGAAGTTGATGCACGAGCCGCTGCGCAAGGGTGGCGAGATATTGAGCCGGACCCGGGGCATCAGAAAGTCGAGAGGGATGTCCTTGTCTTCGATGGAGATCTGGTTTTCGTAGTAGGAAGAGAGATCGGGGATGACCACTTTCCCTCGGCGATTGGTCCGCCCGGAGGTCTGGCCGTTGACGTACACCCCCACGCCTTCGGCATCGCCGATGCTGACCAGGGCAAAGCTGTCGGTCACCGGCCGGGTCGGGGCGACGGTGTCGCCGATCTGCACCAGGGCGCCGGCCAGGGAGAGACGCAGATCTTCAGTGGTGAGCGTCTCGCTGCGGCCCAGACTGAAGTCGCCGCGCAGGATGGCATGCCGGGCGTTGTGCTGTGCCACAGAGTTGAGCAGATAGGTCTGGCTCCCCTCCCGTTGGGTACGCTCGCCCCGCACGTTCCACCCCGTCCCTTCGCCGGCGGGGGTGTTCCGCCGGGCTTCGAGCACCTGGATGCTCGCTCCCCGCTCGCGGCGTAAGGCACCGGAAACGGAATGATCCCGGTCGAAATACCAGGTGAGATTGACACCGGCCTCATGCGTGGTTTCGTTTTCTCGTATCTGGCGAAATGTGGCGTTGACGTACGTCCTTTTCCAGAGGCGGCGCGACCAGGAGAGGGTCAGGGTTTCGCGCTCTGGTCCGTTATGGCTTTCGCTTCGGGCGAGGTCGAGGCCAAAGGAGCCAAGTTGCGGGGTCACGTAGCCGATTCCCGCGAGGATGTTGAGTTTTCTCCTGAGAGTGGTTGCGTCCATATCGCCCAGGGTCCGGAACCCGGAGGAAAAACCCTGCAAGGCCAGGCGGCCGCGAAACCGGCGGTTGTAATATTCGTAGCTGAGGAAGCCGGCGGCGCCGGAATCTTCACCACTGCGACTGCCGGCCCCTTCGAGTCGCAGCAGGCCAACGCTGCCGGTTTTCATCGCCGATTCGATGCCGAGATTGGTCAGCCCGTCTCCGGCCTCGCCGCGCAGACCGAGGTTGAGGGAATCGGTCAGCCCGTAGCGGTGGAAAGCGGAGAACGCCAGGTCGGAGTAGCTGCTGCTCTCCTGCCCGAAGTCGCGCCGCAAAAGACCCATATTGTAGCTGTACTCATGCAGGCCCCGGCGCAGGATCTGGTCGGTGAAATAGAAGGGGGAGACAATCCGCTGTTCCCGGCCGAGAGCATCCCGGACGACCACCTCGATGGTCTGGGCGCCGCCGATGCTCTGGAAGTTGCGCAGCTCGAACTCTCCGGGAGCGAAGCGCTCGGAGCGCACCCGTACACCGTCGACGTAGAGTTCGACGTCGGAGGGGAGCGACGCCATGCCGCTGAAGTCGAACAGGGGATAGCGGATGAAGTACGGGTCGATGCGGTAGAGCTTGGAGAAGCTCAGCCCTCCCATCTGTACCCGGCTGCCCAGTTCCCCCGAAAGGGCGAAGAAATCGCCGCCGATAACCCGGCGCAGCGTCTGGCGATCATCCCAGGTCAGACTGGTATTGAGGCGGACGAAGCGGGCGTCGTCGGGCGAGTCGGAGTAGAGGGTGTCGGTGAGCAGCAGCAGATCGCGATAGCGCACGCCGAGTTCGTTGCTGAGGGTCAGCCCCTCGAAGACAAAGTCGTCGCCGCCAGCCGAGTAGTCGATGCCGTAGTTAAGGAAAATGCTGCGGTCGCGGGGATATATGACATCGGTATGCCTGGTCGGCATCAGGTTGAGGGTGGTCTTTGCAAGAAGATCAGGGGTGGCAGTGAGCTCAAGGGTAAGAGTGTTCTCATCGAAGTGGTAGGCGACCCCTTCCATTGACTTCAGAGAGAGGTAGGCCGACCCTTCAATTTCGATCTGAGCGCCGGGCAGGTGAGTGAAATCCATAGCCGCGAGGTCGGCGGTTCGAACAAGAAAATCTCCGTCTTCGCCAAGTAGAACGAAAAAATCGCCCTTTGGCTGTTGGTTTAGCGTTATTGCGGTGATTATGGGTTCGTTTGCGTAGGTCGAAAGAGGGAAAAACAGAAACAAGCAAAAGACCAAACAGCAAAACGCCGCTCTGCAGGTATTGAAAGAAGTGACTCTTTTACGAAACCATAGACAAGCAGGTCTACGGGGTAAGGCACATTGCCTTGTCCACATCAATCTTCCCGCTCAAATGAATTCGGTCGGAAGTGACCTGTATGTCGATGTCACGGAGCTTCGTGCAAACATCTTCAGAAAGGATCGTCCCAAAGATGCGTTCAGTCCCGGCTAGAAGATACCCACCGTCCAGTTCTTGAGAAAAAATTTGAGCCCCACTTGCGTTCTTTCCTGACAGCTTTATCTTCGCGATGCGAAAATGGACATTCCCGAGGTTCCGCAGGTCAATTTTCAGAGCCCCTTGCTGGATTATCGTCTGAGCAATCGCCCCCTTGACATCTTCAACTGGAGGCTTGGAAAAAATGGGCACCCCAAAGCGTATGGCGATCGCAACAGTAGTTCCGGACCGTTCTTCAGGTGGAACCTCCTGCTTGATAAAAAGCCGGTAGGATTTTTCCATCTTCACAGCGGGGGCCTTTATCCCGACCCTGATGATTCTTTCCGCGTGTGGATCTATACTGAGAACCTTTGGGAAAAACAGGAGATCCCCGGTCTCAGTGTACTGATCTTTCCCTTCTTCGTTCTGGACCCACTCTCGAGCATCAATGCTGAAACTGATTTTCTCATCACTATCGTTGGTTATTGTGACAACGCCGCTACGAGACCGCTGATCAAATTCAAGACGTATGGGTATGACCCGCCAGGTACCGCTGTGCGCGGCCTCATCTGGCAGGATGATCGATAGCAGCAAGGTACATACGAGCAGTTTGCAAAGGACAGAGATTATTTTTAAAGAATAGTCAAGCATGGTGGCAAGTTAACTCAGACGAAAAGGTTTTTCAACAGTGAAAACGATCTGTCGCATTTAGTGTCACATAAGCAGAGATTGTGAGGTTGGAAAGCTGAAGCGAACTGTTCAAGGATTAATGGTGAGGACGACGAGATCGGTGTATGTTCCAGCGTAGGCCATGCGGAAATCGTTGGCGAGAACCGTTCCGGTAATGGTCAGGGGAAGATTAGCCCCTTTGGGGACGCTGTCAGTCGCTGGTGCCACGCTGAAAGTGTATGGAAGGAAAGCCGCAGGAAACGTGCTGTGTTGCATCCGGTTGCCGTTGGCTTGGCTCTCGTGCAGACCGTCATCATCTATAGCAAAATATGTTGCAGGGTCGTCCTTGCCGTTGCATACAAACTGGATCGTAGTCTGACGGGTCACATCCAGCGCCGGTGCTGCAAGCGGATCAAGAATACCGAATGCCAGTTCGGCTGACTTGGTATTAAATTTACATTGGCTCTTCGAAAGGATGGTGGCAGACACCGAAACCGTTGTCGAACCAGCGAAACAGGACGTTGTCGCGCCAATCAGGGTCAGCAGAACGCAGAAAATTTTTCCGGAGTTATGCATGTTAACCCTTCGCGCCATTAGAAGAATAAGAGAGGGAGGGGGCGTCCTCTCCCCTCCCTCTGCTCAGGCCGGAAATATCAGGGATTGATATCGATGGTGAAAGAGTCGGAGTAAACGTCGGCGGCTGCAACCTGATAGACGCCGTCGGCGATCCTGCCGGTGACGGTGACGTTCTGGGTGAGCCCGTTACCCAGGCCGTTAAGGGTGTAGCCGTCGATGGAGTACGCCATGTTCGTTCCAGTGAAGGCACCGGCCATCGTCTTGGCGTTCGCCTCGTTATCGAGGGTCCAGGTCGTACCGTTGGAACAGGTGAACGCGAGATTCACGGAAGCTGTCCTGTCGCCGGTACCCGCGGGGTCGATTTCCCCGAAAGCCATGTTGTAGCTAGTGGTGTCAAACGCGCAGGTCCCCAGTACCGTTGCCGATACGTTGATGGTGGCGGTATCCGCAGCCAAAGCGTTGCCGGCCGTCAGAACGCCGACGAGAGATAGAGCCAGTGCCGCCAGTTTCATCTTCTTCATTGTGTTGCCTCCTTGTTCCTGCTGAGTGAATAATCAAGTGTGTTTCTACTTCCAGCCCATCTGGATGCGAACCCGGCAAACCGGTAATGCCGGAAAATCTGCACAAAAAAGCGCCCATCTTCTGCCGAAGACGGGCGCTCGAATTTGTGAAGAATACGGGTTCGCGCACCCGTCTCTTCGGCAACCCGGCTATCCGTGCCATCTGTTCGATGACCGAGGACCCGTGGCTTTGCGTCACCGGATTACTCCGGTTTTGCCAGTGTCGGAGACTTACTCATTAAGATTTTGGTGAATCTAAATCGGCGTTCTGCCTTCGTCAAGAGTTTATTGCAGGCGCGTGACAATTTTTTGTCTTGCGCTCAGTTGTTTCACATAGAGCAAAGGGCGTGCCATTTGGTTGGAGGGGCGAGGACATGAGGATGTTGCCCAGATAGATGCGGATTCAGGCGAATGCTCAAGCAGGCATGCATCGCCTTGTTGGGATTTGGCTGACTTTTTTTGTCATGCAGTGATGACAAAAAAAGTCATATTTTTGACTTTCCGGAGGTTCTGATCCCTCAATACGCCACCGGCACCAAGGCGACCTGAAGCGGGTAGATTCCTTCGTGAACATCTGCCGGCAGCACGATCCGCATGTCGAGCACCCGGGTAATCAGTAAGCCTGGATGCTCTCCTGCCAGCCTGACCGCATCTGTCAATCCGTTATCCGTCTGAAGCAGGATTTTTTCCGGTCCGCCACTGGCGACGTCAAAGCGGATTTCCTCTCGGATGTTGGTCTGCATCTGGATGGTGATGGACTGGGGAAGATCGATGTGTCCCCGGCGGATGTCTTCGGCTGTTACCCGGTAGCTGTTTGCCGGCTGGGTGGCGGAAAACTTGAGCCAGGGGCGAATGGTGGCCTGCACGCGTACAACCGCGCTTGCCGAAGTGGCTTGGGCCGGGACAGCCCAAGGATGGGCTGTTGCAAGTGCCAGAATCCCCGCGACTGCGAATTTCGCGACTCTCATGGCGTTCACTCCCTTCGGGAACCCGGCTATCCGTCCCACCTTCGCTGAGGCTTCGGTGGGCGAGGACCCGTGGCTTTGCGTCGCCGGATTTCTCCGGGTTTGCCGTTATCGGTGAAGTGTGAAGTGACGTTTGTTCTGATCAGTTGTAATTGTGATGGTCGTTTTCCGGTTCCGCTAATCCTCCTTGTCAGTGAATGCCCACCAAACACAAATGCCTATCTTCATGTCCGAAGATAGGCACAGGCGCCAGCCCGGAAGTTTCCAGGCGCAACAAATGTCTGGCTTCTCTTCGGAGACCCGGCTATCCGTCCCGCCTTAGCTGTTGCTTCGGTGGGCGAGGACCCGTGGTTTTGCGTCGCCGGATTTCTCCGGGTTTGCCGTTTCGGAGACTTGAAACTTTACTCGTACGCCCAAAATATACCGCAGGTAAAAATGCTGTCAAGTAAATAATTTTTTGACGAAATTTCGAACAAAAAAACCCCTCCGGTGTCCCGGAGGGGTGTCTGCACTGCATCGCAGGTGAATGGTCAGAATTATTCGCAGAGGTCGATCTTGACGTCCCAGTTCTTGATCTTCATGGTACCGTTCTTCTCGAGGTTGAGATGCATCTTGAAGGCGCGGTCCCAGAGTTGCGGCTCGTGGCCGACCTTGCGGCGCAGGCAGTCGGCCTTGGCCATTTCGAAGTACTCGGTGAGAATCGGCTTGTAGTCCGGGTGGGCGCACTTGTCGATGATGACTTTGGCGCGGTCGCGCGGGCAGAGGCCACGCACGTCGGCCAGGCCCTGCTCGGTAATCACACAGTCCAGGTCATGCTCGGTGTGGTCGATGTGCGAGCAGTGCGGCACGACGCAGGAGATACCGGTCGGGTCGGTCTTGGACGGACGGCTCGAGGGGGTGTGCATCATCTTCAGGAAGCCGTTGCGGAGGAAGTCGCCCGAGCCGCCGAGGCCGTTGATCATGCGGGTGCCGCCGACCAGAGTCGAGTTGGCGTGCGCGTAGATGTCGATCTCGACCGGAGTGTTCATGGCGATGCACCCGAGACGGCGGATCGGCTCAGGCGCATTGGAGATCGACAGGGGGCGCAGGGTGCACTTGCCGAAGTACTTGTCCCAGTTGTCGAAGAAGCGGGGGAAGCCCGGGCTTTCGGACAGGGAGAGGGAGCAGGCGGAGGCGGCATCGCACTTGCCGGCGTCGAACAGGTCGAGAATGGTGTCCTGCAGCACCTCGGTGTAGACGGTCAGGTTCTTGAAGGGGCCCTTGGCCAGTCCGCCGATAACGGCGTTGGCGATGGAGCCGACGCCCGACTGGATCGGCAGCAGGTTTTTCGGGAGACGGCCAGCTTTCACTTCCGTCTGGAAGAAATCGATGATGTGGTTGGCGATCGCTTCGGAGGTGTCGTCCTGCTCGGCAAAGGCGCGGCCCTTGTCGCGGAGCTTCGACTCGACGACGGCAATGACCTTGCTCGGGTCGCAGGGGACGAAGGTGGTCCCGACGCGATCGTCGGTTCTGGTGATGCCTATGACCTGACGGTTCGGCGGGTTATTGGAGCAGATGATGTCGTGAATCCCTTCGAAGGAGGGCTGGCCGATGTTGACCTCGAGGATGATCTTGTCGCACATCATCAGGATTTCGGGAATGACGCCGCAGGAAGAGGTCGGCACCAGGCCGCCGTCCTCGGTGATCGCCGAAACCTCGATGATGCCGATGTCGAGCTTGCCGGTCGGGGAGTCCTTGGTGTAGAAGCCGTAGCCGAGGTCCTGGGCGAAGAGGGAGAGGTGCTTGTCGCCCATGCGGATGCGGCCTTCGTTGATACCGGCGGCGATATTCTTGCCGGTCTGATAGGGCCAGCGGCGGTCGATCATGTCGAGGGTCGCCCAGCGGTCCTCGGTCTCGGCGCCGACCGAGGCCCCGATGAAGAGATTGAACTTCCACTTGCCCTGCAGGTTGTTCTTCTCGACGTGGTTGGCCAGCGCGATGGGGACCACTTTCGGGTAACCGGCGGGGGTGAAGCCGGACCAGCCGAGATTCATCCCGGGTTTGAAGAACTGGACGGTCTGCTCAGGGGTCATCACCTTGTTGAGCAGCGACTTGCAACGTACCCGGTCTTGCAGTGTACCGTAATCAGACATCTCTCTCCTCCTGCTGTAGTGTGGCGGTGGCGCCCGAAATGGTGCGTTCCGAACAGGTTCACTCGGGCCAATTTAAGGCAGATTCAAATGCTTTCAGGAAAACCGGCTCTGGGAGCCGAATATCATTAAAAACAGGAATTTATAAATAAAATCACCAGGTAGGGCGTGGCGGCGAAATCGGCTCGGCGACGATTTTAAAATTCCGTTATACGAATGCCGTTTTTTATATAATGGCGTAAACGGCAAGTCAAGCAAAAAGAGTTCTTATCCCATTTGTGGTATTCGGTCAGCCTGAATTTTTTCCTGGGGCGGAAAATAAAAAAAGCGCCATTATCTGCATGGCGCTTTCGGGTGGCTGGATGGCGGGGATCAGTCGAGCTTGCCAGCGATTTTTTGTGCCTCCTTGATGTATTTGCTCTGCGGGAATTCATTGAAAAGAGTGTTGAAGGCGGCGTCCGCCTGCTGGCGCTCGCCGATTTTCAGGTAGGCCTGTCCCAGGTAGAAATAGACCCGGTCCCGGTGGGCGTAGTCGGGATAGAGTGAGAAAATGCCCTGCATCCGGTGGATGGCCGCCTGGTAGGCGCCGGTACGCAGGTAGAAGTGTCCGACCTGGAGCTCGTGTTCGGCCAGGCGGTCACGGCACCGGGCAATGAGAACTTGCGCCTCCGGCTTTTTCGGGTCGGCGGGAAATCGCTTCACCAGGCTTTCAAAGGTTGCCAAGGCGTTGCGGGTCGCCGTCTGATCCCGGTCCGCGGCGAGTATCTGGTTGTAGTAGGACATCCCCAGTTGGAAGAGGACCTGTGGGGTGCGCTCGTGGTCGGGGTGCTGCTTGAGAAAGTCTTCATAGGCCGCCGCCGCTTCGACGAACTCTTTCGCCAGAAAATGGGCCTCGGCGATCTTCAACTCCGCCACAATGTTGAGTTCGGGAGAGAAAAAGGCTTCCCGCACCTTTTCCCACGAGGCGATGGCCTGCTCGTATTGCCCATTGTCGAAATAGCGTTCGCCTTCCTGCAGATAATACTCGGCCGTTTTTGGCTGGGTGGCCTTGGTGGAGGCGCATGCGGTAGCGAGGAGCAAGAAAACCGCCAGAAAAAGCAATCGTTTCATCGAGGGTCTACCCTTTGCGTCAGAATTCTAACATCCCGAAGAAGCTAAGGGATGCGCCGGAATTTGTCAACGCCATTCGCCAGCGCTCCTTTCAACTTCTCCAGGGCGTTCTTTTCCAGCTGCCGGATTCTCTCCCGGCTTATGCCATACTCTTCAGCCAGTTCCTGGAGAGTCCGCGGGTGGTCGCTGAGGATTCGGTCGTGGACAATCCGCCGCTCCCGCTCATTGAGGCGCTCGAGGGCCTGCTGCACGCGGTCCGAGAGCAGGGTCTGCTCTTCGCGCTGCAGCAGTTGGTCCTCCTGGTTATGGCGGTCATCGGCCAGCGAATCCATCAGTGTATAGTTTTCCCCCTCATTCAGTTCAAGATCGAGAGAGGTGTCGCGGGCGCCCAGGCGCAGCGTCATCTCCGCGACCTCTTCATCTCGTACGTGCAGCCGGCGCGCCACTTCTTCCAGGTCGTCCTCGCCGCCGGTGTGCCGGCGGATCGCCTCGCGGGCCTGGCTCAGCTTGAAGAAAAGGCGCTTCTGCGCCTGGGTCGTGCCGATCTTGACCAGCGACCAGCTGCGGATGATGAAACTCTGAATGTAGGCGCGGATCCACCAGACGGCGTAGGTGATGAGGCGGATGCCACGCTCCGGATCGAACTTTTTGAC
Source organism: Desulfuromonadales bacterium (assembly GCA_035620395.1). Lineage (NCBI taxonomy): Bacteria > Pseudomonadati > Thermodesulfobacteriota > Desulfuromonadia > Desulfuromonadales > Desulfuromonadales bacterium. The sequence goes on from DASPGW010000043.1 coordinate 45,773, forward strand.
CGCCATCATCAGGCCGATGTTCCCCTCCTGGACAAGGTCGAGGCCTTTCATGCCGTAGGCGCGATACTCGTTGGCAATCTTGACGACAAAGCGCAGGTTGGCGCAGATCAACCGGTGTGCAGCCTCCAGATCGCCTCGCCGCCGGTAGCGCATGGCCAGTTCGTACTCCTCTTCCCGGGAGAGCAGGTCGAAGCGGCTGATCTGGGCCAGGTAATGGTCCCAGGTGTCGATGACAACAGGCAGATGGAACGTGCTCATTGTGCTTATTTCCTCCGAAAGATCTTTAAAAACAAAAGATTAGCAC
>DASPGW010000044.1 GCA_035620395.1 Desulfuromonadales bacterium
CCGCCCTGGCGAGCGGCTATGAGGCGGGCGGCGACAAGTTTCGCGGCGTTCATCCCGACATCGACTGGGAGACGACTCTCACCCACGCCGAAAAGCTCGGCATGGGGAGTCGCCGGTACGAACTGGTGAGACTGGAGCCGCAGAATCCTAAGGGGTGGTGAGGGGATTACCCAGAGCTAACCATGAGGAGGGAGATATTTTGAAGCCAGGAAAGCTAAAACGGGACCTTGCGCTGTTCTCCGCGGTATCGGCATTTGTCGCCTTCACCTGGACGCCAGGTGTCCATGCGCAAGAGGCCACCTACGCCGATCTCGAACCTGTTTTGCGGGCCCGTTGCGTCATGTGCCATTCCGGGCCCGGAGCTCCGCTGGGTCTGCACCTCGACGGCCTGGAAGGACTGCTCAAGGGGAGCCGGAACGGGCCGGTGGTGAAGGCAGGGGATCCAGCGGGCAGTGAGCTGATTCGGCGCCTGAAGGGCAGCAGTCAACCGCGCATGCCGATGACGGGACCGCCCTTTCTCTCGGATGAGGAGATTGCCCTGTTCGAACGCTGGATCTACGCAGGTCTGCCGCCGGCGCTGGCGGCGGCCGAAGCAAAGACTCCCGAGTCGCCGGCGCCGCCCGAACCGGGGACAGTGGCGACCTATGCCGATGTTGCCACCCTGTTCGCCTTGCGCTGCGTGAAGTGCCATGCGGAAAATGGACTCATGGGACCGGCGCCGGAGGGATATCGGTTGACCTCGTATGAGGCTGCGATTTCGGCCATCGATCGCGCTCGCATCGTGCCCGGCAACCCTGCGGCCAGCGAGATCGTCCGCCGCGTCCGTGGGCAGTCGCTGCCGCGCATGCCCTTCGACGGCCCGCCGTTCCTGAGCGACGAGGAGATCGGAAGGATCACGGAATGGATAAAGCAGGGCGCGCGCAGCGCCGAGGGGACCCAAGCCTCCGTCCCAACCGGTGCCCGTATCCGACTGCAGGGCAGGCTTGCCAGTCAGTGGCAGCTTGACGACCTGCCCCTGGTCATTACGGACTCCACACGGTTTGACAAGTCTCCGCGCACCGGCGATTTCGTAGAAGTGCGTGGTATCCTTGATGGGGCTGGCGCCGTTGTGGCGGAGCGCATCAGACCGCGCCACTGATCCCGTTCCCTCTTGCCGTTCAGGATACATGGTGAAGACGATCGCCGGCGAACTGGCCTACTTCCTGCGCGGCAGGGCGCGTCAGAACCTCAAGGTTCTGGTCCTCTACTGCGCTTTTCTGCTGGCCATGATCCTGCTCTATGCCGTCCTCTTCCAGCACCTGATGCTGCGGCTGGAGGGCCGGGAGTACTCCTTTATCGCCGGAATCTACTGGGTGATCACCGTGATGACCACCCTGGGCTTCGGCGATATCACCTTCCATTCCGACCCCGGCTACATCTTCGCCGGCATCGTCACTCTCTCGGGGGTGTTGTTCCTGCTGATCCTCCTCCCCTTCGGCATGGTCAGCCTGTTCCTGGCTCCCTGGATCGAAAACCGGCTGCGCTACCGGCCGGCCAAGGGCGTTCCCGAAGGGACCAGCGGCCACGTGGTGATCTGCGGTCACGATCCGGTCACCCGCGCCCTGATCCGCAAACTGCAGGCCCACGGCATCCCTTTCGTCATCGCCACCGCCCACTACGAGGAAGCGCTGCGACTGGAGGAGGAGGAAGGGATGCAGGTGGTCTTCGGCGACCCCTCCGAGGCCGAGGTGCTGCAGAAGCTGCGAGTAGAGACGGCACGCTGCGTCATCGCCAACCTGGGCGACACGGAAAACACCAACATCATCCTGACGGTCCGCTCTCTCTGCCGTACGCAAATCGTCACCCTGGTCGACGAGCCCGAGCATGCCCAATTCCTTCGAATGGCAGGGGCGAATCAGGTCATTCCCCTGAAGAAGATCCTCGGCCGCTACCTCGCCACCCGCGCCACCACCCAGGGGGCGCTCGCCCATGTCCTCGATTCCTTCGGCAAGCTGGTGATCGCCGAATTGCCGGTCCACGGCACTCCGTTCGTCGGCATGCGCCTGGCCGAGGCCCGCATCCGGGAGCAGACCGGACTGGCGGTGGTCGGCGTTTGGGGGCGGGGGAGCTTCGCCATCCCGAACCGGGACACCGTTCTTGCCGACGGGACGGTGATGGTCGTGGTCGGGACCCGGGATCATCTGGAGGCACTGGAGAGGTTGACCGGCGAGAAGGCCGAGGAGGACCTGGTGCTGATCCTCGGCCACGGCCGAATCGGCTGCTCGGCAGCAGCCTTCCTTGACAGCCGGCCGGTCCCCTTCATCCTCATCGATCGAACGGCCAATCCGGACTGCACTGAGCACATCGCCGTCCTCGGCGACGCCACCAGCCGCACCATCCTCAAGGAGGCGGCCATCGACCAGGCCAAGGGGCTGATCGTCACCACCAACGACGACGGGGCGAACATCTTCTTGACCCTCGCCTGCCGCCACCTCAACCCGCACATTCGCATCGTCGCCCGCGCCAACCGGGAGGCGAACGTCGACGAGCTCTATGCCGCCGGCGCCGACTTCGTCGTTTCGAACGCCTCGGTCGGGGCGAACATCCTGATGAACATTCTGGAGAACAAGGAGTCGATCTTCCTCTCCGAGGGGATGCAGGTCTTCCGTTACACCGTCCCGGCTTCGCTGGATGGTAAAACCATTGCAACGGCCCGCATCCGCTCCCTCACCGGCAGTACCGTCATCGCCCTGGAGCGGGGCGGACAGGAAGAGCCGACAATTCTCCCTGCTCCGGACGCCGTCCTGAGCCAGGGCATGACTCTGATTCTCATCGGCAGTCCGGAACAGGAAGCCCGCTGCCGGGAGACACTGCACTAGGTGCCTGTTACAGGGATGGGAATTGACCGACTGGAGGCCAGGGCGACTCGCTCATGGCGCACTCGTCGACGAGAGCGGCCAGGAGTGATTCGGCATCTTCGCGGCAACTGGCAGGGTAGGCGACTTCCACCAGCGCCGCGCGGGGATCGAGGGTGCGCAGGAAGACCAGACCATCGTACCCTTCGAGGATGAAGCGAAGGTAGGCGATGTTGGCCCGATCGAGGCGGAAGCAACGCTTGACGAGAGAATCGTTCATGACACTCCGGCGATGGCGTCGGCACTGTCGATCGCGGCAAGAGGGAACGCAACGGCCGGTTCCAGCAGGCGGAAGCTGTTCGCGCTTTTCGCTTGACGCCTCAGCCCGCAGTCGTTATTTTTACTAAACATTTTTTAGCGTAAATGAAAATGATAATTGCCGTCCCCAGAGAAATCAAAACACGGGAATATCGCATCGGGATGACCCCGGCCGGGGCGCGCACCCTCGTCGAGGACGGCCACCGCGTCCTGGTCGAAACCGGCGCCGGCCTCGGCAGCGGCATCGACGACGCGGCGTACTTGACGGCCGGCGCCGAAATGGTCGGCTCGGCAGCCGAAGTCTATGGCAGAGGCGAACTGGTCGTCAAGGTCAAGGAGCCGCTGCCCGACGAATTCGCCCTGCTGCGGCCCGGACAGATCCTCTTCACCTATCTGCACCTCGCCCCGGCCCGGGAACTGACCCGCGCCCTTCTGCAGCGGCAGGTCACCGGCATCGCCTACGAAACGGTGGAACGGGCCGACGGCACCCTCCCCCTGCTCAACCCGATGAGCGAAATCGCCGGACGGATGGCGGTGCAGGTCGGCGCCCACTACCTGCAGAAGGAGAACGGCGGCAAGGGGGTTCTGCTGGCGGGAGCCCCGGGGGTGCGGCCCGGCCGGGTGGTGATCCTCGGGGCGGGAACCGTCGGCAGCAATGCCGTGCGCATTGCCGTCGGCATGGGGGCGGATGTCACGGTACTCGACATCGACCCGGGCCGGCTGACCTTTCTCGACGACCATTACGGCAACCGCGTCCACACGGTCATGTCGAACTCGCAGAACATCGAGGATGAGGCGCGGGACGCCGACCTGCTGATCGGTGCCGTGCTGGTGGCCGGAGCGCGGGCGCCGCTGCTGGTGAGCCGGGAGACGGTGGCCGCCATGACTGCGGGCAGCGTCATCGTCGACGTCGCCGTCGACCAGGGGGGGTGCGTGGCGACGACCCGGCCGACGACCCACGACGACCCGGTCTACGTGGTGGACGGCGTCACCCATTACGGCGTCGCCAACATGCCGGGAGCGGTGAGCCGGACCAGCACCTTCGCCCTGACCAACAGCACCCTCCCCTACGTGCGCAAAATCGCCGGCCTGGGTCTGGAAAAAGCGACGGCGGCCGACGAAGCGCTGCGCCGCGGGGTCAGCACCCACGCCGGCCGGCTGACCAGCGAGCCGGTGGCCAAGGCCCTCGGCATCCCATGGGAGCCGTATCCCCATGAGCCGGAACCTCCAGGGTAAACCAAAGTTTTTTCGCGAATATCTCTTTTGCAGCCATCAAGCCTCCTCCAGAGCCGGCTGATTCCCCGACAAGGAGATATTACCTGCGCGACCCCCGGGCTTCCCCCCCGGGGTTTTTTTTGCGTTTTCAGAACAGGACAGGCTGTCGGTCATCTCAATCCAGAAGGTCGAGCCGCCCCCGGGGGTCTCCTCCACCCAGGCCCGCCCATCATAAAGGCGGCCAATTTTCTGCACCGTTGCCAGACCGACCCCCGTCCCCGAAACATCCCTGCCGGTGGAACCCCGGTAAAAGACATCGAAAATACTCCGGCGCTCCTCTTCGGGAATTCCCGGCCCCCGGTCGCGCACGAAGAACCGTACCTTTTCCCCTTCCCGCTCGCCCCCCACCCCGATGGGGCCACCGTCCCTGCCGGCATAATGGATGGCATTGCCGATCAGGTTGGAAAATACCTGCGTCAACAAGGTTCTCGGCACCCTGGCCGGAGGCAGCGCTTCCCGGGTGACGACAAGTCCGGCGCAGGCAAGCTTGCTCCCCAACTCCCGGAGAACCTCCTGCACCACCGCATCGACATCGACGGGTTCTTTGGGCATGGGCAACGCCCCGACTTGTGCCAGAGCCAGCAAGTCCTCCATCATCGCCGTCATTCTTTCGCCCTGTTTTTCGATCTCAGACAGGGCCAGGCGCGCATTGCCGTCCAGCTGCTCGGCATGATTCCCCTTTAGAAACTCGGCAAAACCGATGATGGCGGCCAAGGGGGAGCGCAGGTCATGGGAAACGGTATAGACGAAGGCATCCAGCTCCCGCAGGGCCTCCTTCATTCTGGCTGCCGCCTGCTTGCGCTCGGTGATGTCGAGAAAGGTCACCACCGCACCGATCGTCTCCGGGCCCCGACGGATCGGGTAAGACCAGTATTCCACCGGGAAGCAGGTTCCGTCCGCCCGCCAGAGCAGCTCATCATCCACATGCAGACCCTCCTTCTGGCGAAAGGCTTGCAGGATGCGGCACTCCTCGGCGGGATAGGGTCCCCCGTCCGGGCGGTTGGGATGAATCAGGGCGTGGAGATTTTTCCCGAGCAGCTCCTTTTCGTCCCGATAGCCGAGAAGCCGCAGGGTCGCCGGATTGCAGAAGGTACATCTCCCCTCCGGATCGACACCGTAAATCGCTTCGGCGGTTGAGTTGAGAAGGAGATCGACCCGCTCCTTTTCCGCGCGCAGGGTCCGCTGGGCTCGGATGCGCAGGAGAACATCGACCAGCAGGAAAGCAACTAGCCCGGTCAGGAGCCCCAGCACGGTCCACAGCTGTCCTCGGCTCAACGCGTAGAAGGGGGGAGGCTCGTTGATGACCAGGCTCCCTTCCGGAAGCCGCTGCATGGAGATGCCGAACCGCTTCAGCTCCTGATAGTCAAACATGAACCTGTTGGCATCGGCGCCGGCCACCGGAATATCGTTGGGGTCTTCTCCCTGAAGGATGCGCAGTGCCTGCCGGGCGGCGAGCCGCCCCTGTTCCCGGCCGCCGATCAGCTTGCCACCGACGATGCCTTTTCCGAGAAAGAAATCCCAGAGGCTGTAGAGCGGGTCCGGGCAGGCATCTCTTATGATCTTGATGGCATCCGAATTGGGCAGGATTTCCCCGACCCGGTCGGAGACGGTGCCGTTGATAAAGACCAGTCGGCCTTCGGTGGAGTCTTCCAGGCGGCTGGTCAGTTCTTCCGCCGGCAGGTCATCCCAGAAGCTGAACCGGAGGCGCTCCTGGAAGGAGTGGACCATGCCGGCCAGCAGATTCCGGTTTTCCAGGTCGATCGCAGTGCGGGTGCCGCCAATGACCACGATTTCTTTGGTACCGGGGTGCAACCGCAGGGCCGCCTCGATCGTCTCCCGGAACGACGGGTGTTCGACAACGCCGGTAATATCCTGGTATCCCGAGACCATCGAAAGACTTTCAGCGTGCACGCCACAAAAGACGATAGGGGTGCCGGCAAAAAGGTCGTCGCGGTGTTTGAGCGCCACCTTCAGGGCGTCGCTGTCAGAAAGCAGGACGAGGTCGAAAGGCCGATTCTCCAGCTTGTAATGCAGGAGGATATCGAGAATATCGGAAAAATAGGCGGGGTTCGGATTACGCTGGGTATCCAGATACTCTACATGCAGATGGATCTGTCCGGATTGCCTGTCCAGGACCTCGCGCATGCCGGCCATGACGTTGTCGGTCCAGGCATCGCCGGGGTGGTAGGAGTGCAGAATGAGGACATGCCGGATGGTTTTCTGCTCGGGCGTCCGGTCATTGCCAAAAAGCAGCAGGGGGTGGGTGGAGGCGAGGAGAAGTGCCAGACAGAGAAGGAAAAAGGCTTTAGGAAAATCTCCGGGGATGAAAGAAAGAATTGGGCGCATGGACTTCCCGGCAATCCATTGAAAGAAGACCGCTCTTATAAAAAGTCGAAATACAACCTGCTGGTTCTTGCCTTCCTGGAGACTTTGATTGCCTCCGTCACCTGTCCGGCAGTGACATCGGTCAAAACGCACAAATCGTTAAAGACAAGCAAAACTACGGTCTGATTATAAGCTATCACCCGGATAGCATCCCTTAAATCATTCGCAGTTTTATAATCTTCAAGGTGATTAAGAATCTCCCGGTTTATCTTCAAAAGCTCTTCACTGTGACCAATGTAAGCCTCTGATCGATCTCTAACCTTACAAAAAACATCTGATTTCAGATTGTTTCTGAAAACATTAAGCGCCTTGTTCGTATTGATTTCAATCAATTTATGCTTGGCCACAAGTTCATCATTCAACTTAAGGCACTTCATCAGAGTTTTCACCAACTGAAGCTGATATGCTATTTCGTTTTCTTCCTCCTGATAGTTTCCATTCTCTGCAGACACAGGAACACCGAGAAGAAAAAGGAACAAAACAACAAAAAAAATCTCTTTCCTGCCGGCGTGCTCCATAGAGGTCATTTCCTGGAATATGCGTTCCGTGCAATCAGTAAAAACCCTCAAGGTCAGCCAGGGCCAGGAGGGATATGATTTTTTATCTCTGCTGGAAAGATTTTCGCCGGAGTGCGCCACAAAGCATGATTTTTTTGGGTGGCTGAAGCCTCTCCGGTGGGGCGATACCTGTGAGCCCCATGCCTTCCTCTCTTTCGGTGCCTGGGGGATTCAATCGGGCTGCAAGGCTCGGCCCCAAGGCGAATGCTGCGTCCCCTAAATACTAGTACCAAACTTTCGAATATCCAGTACCCCGGATGGCTCATCAAGTGAATTTATAAAACATTTTCACAAGAAAACGCAAGAAATCCTTTTACTGTGAAAGGGTATTTTCTGATTCGGAGACATCAAAAGACTCGATTCCCTCTTTAACAATGAATTCCCGGGACCGGGCACCCCGCACAGGCCGCCGCAAAGCGCTTCAACAGGGCAGAAAATTGTCCAGCAAAAACCGCGCGATACTGCGCTTCGGCGGCAGCAGGGGGAGCGCCGTCACCGGAAACCAGCGGGCATCCTCCAGCTCCTTCTCCTCGACCTGCACCTCGCCGCCGGCGTAGTCGGCGAGAAAACCCGCCATCAACTGGCTGGGGAAGGGCCAGCTCTGGCTGCCGATGTAGCGGACATTGTTCACCTGCACCCCCGTCTCTTCAAGCACCTCCCGCACGACCGCCTCCTCCAGGCATTCGCCGAAATCGAGAAAGCCGGCTACCAGGCTGTAGCGCCCAGGCGGCCAGACCGCCTTGCGGGTGAGGAGCACTTCGCCGCCGCGCCGCACCAGGACGATGACGCAGGGATGGATGTGCGGATAATGATCGTAGCCGCAGCTGCGGCACTTCTTGCCCCATTCACTGCCGAGACGCTCCATTCCGCCGCCGCAGCGGGAGCAAAGGCAGCTGCCACGCTCCCAGTGCAGAACCTGCCCCGCCACCCCGCCCAGGGTGAGCAGCTCGATGGAAAGGACCGGCTCCGTCGCCAGCAGGCTCTCCGCCGTGAACCCTGCCGGGAGGGGGTAGTCCTTCGGCAGGGTCAGCACCCGGCAGGGCCTCCCTTCCCAGGTGCCGATGAAAAGCGGGTCGGACAGAGGGCCAGAAAACCCTGCCGGCAGCTCGCCCTCAGGTAGATGCAGGGCCTCCGTTACCACCAACTCAGACCCACGCAGTGGCAGCCAGAATCCTGCCTCACCGGGGTCCCGGTCGGGCGCGGCCAGGGAAAATTTCCCCTGCAGGCAGGCGCCGTTGAAAGGGAGGTACAGGGGGGAGGGAAAAGAATCGGGCAGGGGTGTCATGGGGGGGTTCTTCCTTCGGACAGGGCGTTGACCAATGCCGCCCGCAACGGCGGCAGCGATGAGCTCAGAGGTCCTGGCGTAGTGGCAGACGAAGTCCCTTAGCGCCGGCGGCCGGCGAAGAGCAGCAGCGCCAGCTGGGTCTTGCCGTCGGGAATCCGCCCCTGCCGCACCATCTGCAGCGCCTCGGCCAGCGGCAGGGTGAGCACCTCGATATACTCGTCCGGCTCGGGCGCCATCGCCACCGGCAGCAGCTCCGTCGCCACGTAAAGATGCACAACCTCGTCGCAGAAGCCGACGGCGGTGAGCATCTCGCCCAGTTTTTCCAGCCGTCCGGCGCAGTAGCCAACCTCTTCCTGCAACTCGCGGTGGACGCACGCGTCGGGCGCCTCGCCCGGTTCCAGCCGGCCGGCGGGGATCTCCAGGACCATGTCGCCGGCGGCGGGACGAAACTGGTTGATCAGCACCACGCGGCCATCGGCGAGCACCGGCAGAACCGCCGCCCCGCCGGGATGCCGGACGATCTCGAAGTCGGCGAGGCGGCCATCGGGCAGCCGGTGCGCCTCGACCGCCAGGGAAACGATGCGACCGCTGAATATCTCTCTTTTCTTCTCCTCCATGCTTGCTCCCAATAATCGCAGTACGGCGTGGTGAATACTTCGGAACTCAGGGGTGCCTGACCCCGGCGGGCGGCAGGACCAGCACCAGCTCGCCGGAGAGGGCGCGGAAGGTCATGGGAAGCCGGCCGAGATGATCGCCATCAATCTGCACCGCCACCCCCTCGCCGCGCACGGAGACGCTTCGGGCCTTGAAGGTTTCGGCATCGGGCCTCGCCAAACGGCGGCCGGCGGCGATCTTCGCCGCGCAGCGCAGCAGCGGCAGGCGCCCCTTCTTGAGAAACACACAGACATCCAGCGCCTCTTCCGCCAGTGAGGCATCGGGAGTCACGGAAAAACGCCCGCCGTAAAGACGGCCATTGCCGAGGATCACGTGGTAGCCACGCACGGTCGAACCGTCCTCGCGCACCACTTCGATCGGCGCCGGCGGCGGTCCGGCCAGGCGCCGCAGCCCGCTCGCCAGGTAGGCGAACTTGCCGGTCCAGCGCTTGAGGCGGCCGCTGACACGGTAGACGACATCGGCGTCGAAGCCCGCCCCGGCCATCAGCAGAAAGCGGGTCTCCCCCGCCAGGCCGAGACAGACCGGCTGTGGCGCCCCGTCGAGGGCAATGGCGCAGGCCTGTTCGACGTCGAAGGGGATGCCCGCCTCCAGGGCGAACACGTTGGTGGTGCCGAGGGGCAGAAAGGCCAGAGGGATCGCCGAAGGGACGAGGCCGTTGACCACCTCGTTGAGGGTACCGTCGCCGCCGGCGGCGATGATCCGGTCGAAGCCTTCGTTTTTCGCTTCAGCAGCCGCTTTTCTGGCATCCCCCCGGGCGCCGGTCAGGGCCAAGGCGACGGTGCAGCCCTGGCGCTCCAGGTACTCCTGCGCCCGGCGGATGCTCGCCAGGGCGTTGCCGCCAGCGACCGGATTGGCGATCAGCTTGATTTTCATGGTCTGCACTTTCCAAGCTAGGCTGGGGCGCACGGCATCGGCTGCCTGCGACGAAAAACGATGGTAGCGCATTTGGGCAGATTTGGTGAAAAATTTCGCAACTGCAACCAACCAGGGTTTTCGCCACCGCCCCGAAGCTAGCGATGGACCTGGACCGAAGAGGCGGTAGACTGAAAGAGAAGAGAGCCTCCAACACCCCCTGGTGGACACAAACAGACCATGGCAGCGACGGTACAGACACGGCAAGAAGGCCGCCTGCTGGCGGTAGGCGACATCCACGGCTGCCTCGACCACCTGGAGCGGCTGCTGGCCCGGGTCGAGCCGACCGCCGCCGACCGCGTGGTCTTCCTCGGCGATTACATCGACCGGGGACCGGACGGCAAGGGGGTGATCGACTACCTGATCGGCTTCGGCCGGCGCTTTCCGCGCAGCGTCTTTCTCAAGGGGAACCATGAGGCGATGTTCCTCGATTTTCTGGCCGGCCGTGAGCAGTTGCTCTACCTCTACAACGGCGGCGGCACCACCCTGGAGAGCTACCAGGAAGAGGCGGGCATCCGCATCCCCAAGGCGCATCTCGATTTCCTCGAGGGGCTGCCGGCCTATTTCGCGACGGAGGATTTCATCTTCGTCCACGCCGGCCTGCGCCAGGGACTCCCCCTGGAAGAACAGTCGGAACACGACCTGATCTGGATCCGGAACGAGTTCATCGTGTCCGGTTACGACTGGGGCAAGACCGTGGTCTTCGGCCATACGCCCGTGCGCGAGCCCTTCTTTGCCGCCAACAAGATCGGCATCGACACCGGCGCCGTCTACGGCCGCGTGCTCAGCTGCTGCGACGTGCGGCGGCGGGTCTGCTGGAACTCGGAACCGCTGCTGCCGGCGTAAAAAGCGGTCCCTGGTCCAAGATTCCCGGTCCCGACCTTGGAATTTGGACTCGGGACCCGGGACTCAATCCCCGATTTTCTTCTCCCGCCGCAGCAGATCCCCCGCCTGCGCTCCGTCCGGCAAGGCCATCACCACCCGGGCGTTGGGCTGGACGACGGAGAGTGGGAGGCCCTCTTCGCCCTGCAACTCCCCGACCGGAAAAATCGCCTGGCGCATGGACGGGCCGATCAGCTCCAGAGTCTCTCCCGAAAAGAAGCGGTTGCGCCCGCCGATCAGGCAGCGCCCGTCTCCGTACGTCTCCAGAACCACGCCGACGAAATCGAAGCTGCGCCGATATCGGGAGTCGTCGCGGTGGACCAGGGGGTCACTGCCGCCAAAGAGAAATCCCCGGTCGTAGGGGCGGTGGCTCACCTTCTCCAGCTCTTCCCGCCAGAGCGGGTCGAAGACGTAGCCGTCCGGATCGGCCAGGTAGCGGTCGAGGGCGGCCCGGTAGACCCGGGTCACGGCCGCCACGTAGTAGCGGCTCTTCATCCGCCCCTCGATCTTCAGGCTGCTCACCCCGGCCCTGAGCAGTTCCGGCAGATATTCCACCAGGCAGAGATCGCGGCTGTTCATGATGTAGGTGCCGCGCCCGTCCTCCTCGACGGCAAAGTGCTCTCCGGGGCGGGTCTCCTCGGTCAGGGAGTAGCGCCAGCGGCAGGGATGGGTGCAGGCCCCCTGGTTGGCGCTGCGGCCGGTTAGGGCCGCCGAAAGCAGGCAGCGTCCGGAGTAGGCGACGCACAGTGCACCGTGGACGAAAACCTCCAGGTCGACATCAGTTTCGGCACGGATCGTGCGAATCTCCTCCAGAGTGAGTTCGCGGGCCAGGTTGACGCGGCAAACGCCGCCGGTCTGCCAGAAACGCACAGCCTCGGCGTTGGTGGTATTGGCCTGGGTCGAAAGATGGATGGGCCGCTGCGGATCGAGACGCCGCACCAGGGCGAGGACTCCCGGGTCGGCAACGATGTAGGCGTCCAGCTCGAGGGGCCGCAGCGCCTCCAGATAGGCGGCGAGTTCCGGCATCTCCCGCGGGCGCAGATAGGCGTTGAGGGTCAGGTAGAGCCGCCTGCCGCGAGCGCGTGTCATTTCCCTGGCCTGGCCGAGACCGGCCAGGGTAAAGTTGCCGGCCTGGGCGCGCAGGCCGAACTTTTCGCCGCCGACATAAACGGCATCGGCCCCATAGGCCAGGGCGGTTTCAAGTTTTTCCAGGTCGCCGGCGGGGACCAGCAGTTCCGGTTGCGGCATGTTTCGATACCTCCGAGAATTGTTGCGCGAGGATAGCACAGAACCTGCCCCGCAGCCCAGCACCAAGGCGCCGCCCGGGAGCCTTTCCCGCTTGACAGGGGCCTAAAAACTCTATAATTTTTAGGAAATTTGCGCCCGGGATGGTGGCACAAAAAGTCACCCCGCCCGGGGAAATGACGGCGACCGGCCCGGCGGCAGAAAAATGAAGCCGGCCAGACCGTCCCAACATCCCTGCAAGCCGATTGAGCGCTGCCAACCTGCAAGATGCACAGGGGGATTCAATGACGATCAGACGGACGATTCTGTTTTTTTGCCTGCTGCTGCTGCCGCTCTCCGCGCCGGCGCAGGAGGGTGCGCGGACTTACGTGATCAAGAAAGGGGACACGCTCTGGGGCGTCTCCGAGCGCTTCATCAAGGATCCCGACTACTGGCCCGGCCTCTGGGCGAACAACCCGGACATCCGCAACCCCCACTTCATCTACCCCGGACAGCAGCTGCGCATCTACGACGGACGCATCGAGCTCGTTCCGGTTGCACCGGCGGCTCCAGTCGTCACGGCAACAGAAACGGAAGCAGCGGTCGCCGCCCCCGCCCCCGAGCCTTCCCTCCCCCAACCGTCGCCGGCCATCACCATCAACACCCTGGGCGGGGCAAGAGGCTTTGTCGGGACGGATGCGCTTGCCTACGACGGCATTCTGGTCGATACGGTAGACAACCGCATCCTGATGGCCAGCGGCGACCGGGTTTTCGTCAAATTGCAGGACCCAGCTGCCGTACGCCCTGCCGATCGATTTTCCCTCTTCGAAACCGGCAAGGAAGTCCTGCATCCGGTGACTGGCCAACCGGTCGGCTACCAGGTGACCGAACTGGGAGCACTGCAGATCACCGAAACCGGACCCAATGTCGCCACGGCTGTCATCACCGACTCCTTCCGCGAAATCCAGCGGGGATCCCTGCTGCTCCCCTGGCAGCCACAGGTCAGGGAAATCGCGCTGAAAAAAGCCGCGCAGGAGCTTTCGGGTTACGTAATCGCCGGCGGTGATGGCAAAACCGCTCTCAGTCAGTTCGATGTCATTTTCGTTGATTTCGGCGCCGCCGAAGGACTGGAGGTCGGCAACCTCCTCTACATCTCCCGGCAGCGCATGGCTACGGAACTCGCCTATGGGGCAGAGGAACTGCAGCTGCCCGACGTCCTGCTGGGGAGTGCGGTGGTGCTGGAGACCCGGCCCCACACGGCCGCAGCCCTGGTGCTCAAAGCTGCCGACAGCATGCACCATGGCGACCGGGTGACCATCGTTACGGAATAGCGGAAAGATCGCCGCCGATTAAGTTTCGCCGGAAAAGGGATTGAGCTCGTTCAATCCTTTTTCTTTTTATGCGCGGGGGGGAGCATGACGGAGGAAGAACGGGGCTGGATGCGGCTGCATCTCACCCGCGGGCTGGGACGGACGGGACTGATCCGGCTGATGGAAGCCTTCGGCTCGCTGGAGGCAATTCTCTCCGCTCCTCCCGCCATGTGGTGCGCGCGGGCAGGCCTCCGGGAAGCGGTTGCCGCAGACTTTCCCGCCGCCAATGACCCACGAATGGCGGCGGCGGTCAAGACTCTGGAAAAAACCGGTGCCCGGATAATCGCGCTATGGGACGAAGAGCGCTATCCTGCCCTGCTGCGCGCCATTCACGATCCGCCCGCTCTGCTCTATGTGCGCGGCACTCTGCCGGCGGGCGAGGCACTCGCCGTGGTCGGGGCCCGGCAGGCTTCGTCGGCGGGCCGGCAACTGACCCTGGAAACCTGCCGCGAACTGGCCTCCCGCGGGATCATCATCGTCAGCGGCCTGGCCCGGGGCATCGACACCGCTGCCCACCAGGGCGCCCTCGAAGGTCAGGGCCAGACCGTCGCCGTTCTCGGTTGCGGCATCGACCGGATTTACCCGCCGGAAAACCACCGCCTCTTCCAGCGCATTCTCGAACAGGGGGCCATCCTCTCCGAGTACCCCCCTGCCACTCCGCCCCTGCCCGGACATTTCCCGGGCCGCAATCGCATCATCAGCGGGCTGAGTCGGGGGGTGCTGATCGTCGAAGCCGCCGAGGGAAGCGGTTCGCTGATCACCGCCGACTTCGCCCTGGAGCAGGGGCGCGAGGTTTTCGCCGTTCCCGGGGCGGTCTTTGCCCCCACCAGTCAAGGGGTCAACCGCCTCCTCAAGGACGGTGCCCGCCTGGTGACCGAAGCCCGCGACATCCTCGAAGTCCTCTGGCCGCAATTCCCCTCCCGAGCCGCCCGTCGACGGGAGAATGCCATTGCCGAGGGCCTGTCCGGCGACGCCCTGAACGTATACCGTTTGCTCGGCAACGACCCGTTGCACGTGGATGAACTGGCCCGGACAAGCGGCTTGACACCCATGGAAGTTTCCGCTATTTTACTCAACCTGGAGCTGCAGGGGGGAGCGCAGCAGCTTCCCGGCATGCGTTACGTGCGCAGCCGCAACCCCTGAAGTCATGGAGGTTCATGTCAGCGGATACCCTCAGAGAACGGGTTCTGGCCATCGTCAGTCTCATTGCCCAGTATGTCATGGAGGAACGCGACCTGCTGACCGAGAACGAACTCGTGGCGGAGCTGCTGGCGGTCGGTTTCGAAGAGGAAGAGATCGAAGCAGCCTTCCGCTGGATGGAAACCCTTTCCCTGCAGAGCCGGCAGAAACCGCCGCATCTGCTGGTGTCCGGCACCCACCGGGTTTTCACCGCCGCGGAAAACCGGGCACTCTCCAAGGAGGCCCGCGGTTTCCTGATCCGGCTGCGGGCCCTTGGCATTCTCGACGACGAGCTGGAAGAAGAGGTCATCGAGCGGGCGACACAAGCGGAAGAGGAACTGACCCTGCCGGAAATCAAGACGCTGGTGGTCCTCACCCTCTTCACCCGCTCCCACGACGACTGGCGGCGAGAAGTCGACTGCATCATGGAAGACGACTGGTCGCGTTTGTATCATTGACGCGACAAGCGGGCTGCGGAGGATTCCGCAGCCTTTTTTGATTTAAACCGGGCACCAGGCACCAGGCACGAGGCACGAGAGGAAACCCTCTTGCCGCATGCCGGAAGCCTCCCGCCTGTTTCCGAACGGAACGGACATGGCCAGATCACTGGTGATCGTCGAATCACCCGCAAAAGCAAAAACCATCGAGAAGTTTCTCGGCAAGGGTTACAAGGTCCTCGCCTCCTACGGCCACGTCCGGGCCCTGCCCAGCAAGCAGGGGATGGTGGACGTCGCCAACGACTTCGAACCGAAGTACCAGATCCTGCCGGAGAGCAAAAAACAGATCGATCTGCTCCGGAAGGAAGCCCAGCAGAGCGACGAACTGATCCTTGCCACGGACCTCGACCGCGAGGGGGAGGCGATTGCCTGGCACCTGCTGCAGGCTCTGGGCATTCGCGAAGAGGGGGATTCGCCCCGGGTCAAGCGGGTCACTTTTCACGAGATCACCAAAAAGGCGATCACCAGGGCAATGGAGGAGCCGCGGCAAATCGCCAAGGACCTGGTCGACGCCCAGCAGGCTCGCGCCATCCTCGATTACCTGGTCGGCTTCAATCTCTCCCCTTTCCTCTGGAAGAAGATCCGCTACGGACTCTCCGCCGGCCGCGTCCAGTCGGTGGCCCTGCGCCTGATCTGCGACCGGGAGAAGGAAATCCAGGCCTTCCTCCCCAGGGAATACTGGACCATCGACGCCCTGCTGAAGACCGCCAAAGGCGAGGCCTTCCAGGCGCGCCTCTTCGCCATGGAGGGGAAGAAGCTCGACAAGTTCGCCATCGAGACCGAGGCACAGGCCAGTGCGCTTGTCAGCGCCATCGGCCGGGAGTCCTTCCGCGTCGCCGCCGTCACCCGCAGCGAAAAGAAGCGCAATCCCGCCGCCCCCTTCACCACCAGCACCCTGCAGCAGGAAGCGAGCCGCAAACTCGGCTTCTCGGCGCGCAAGACCATGACCGTGGCGCAGAAGCTCTACGAGGGGATCGACATCGGCGAAGGGATGGTCGGCCTGATCACCTACATGCGTACCGACTCGGTCGCGCTCTCCGAGGAAGCGACCGGCGAGGCGCGCGAGATCATCACCCGGGCCTTCGGCCCCGAGTATGCCCTGGCCCAGCCGCGCATCTACAAGAGCAAGGCGAAAAACGCCCAGGAAGCCCATGAGGCGATCCGTCCCACCGCCATCGCCAACACCCCCGAGAAGATCAAGGCGTACCTTTCTTCCGATCAGTTCCGGCTCTACAGCTTGATCTGGACCCGCACGGTCGCCTCGCAGATGGCCGCCGCCGTCCTCGATGCCACCACGGTCGACCTCGCCGCCGGCGACCGCTTCACCTTCCGCGCCAGCGGCCAGGTGATCCGCTTCCCCGGTTTCATGAAGCTCTACATCGAGGGGACCGACGAGGCCGAGGAGGACAAGGAGGGGACCCTGCCCCTGCTAACAGAGGGTGAGGCGCTGAATCGGGAGAAGCTGCTGCCCGAGCAGCACTTCACCCAGCCGCCGCCCCGCTACACTGAGGCGAGCCTGGTCAAGACCCTCGAAGAGAACGGCATCGGCCGCCCGTCGACCTACGCCTCGATCATGAACACCCTGGTGACCCGCAAGTACGTGCGCCTGGAAAAGCGGACCTTCTTCCCCGAAGACGTCGGCATGGTGGTCAGCGACCTGCTGGTCAACCACTTTCAGAAATACGTCGACTACGACTTCACCGCCACCCTCGAGGAGGAACTCGACGCCATCTCCCGCGGCGAGGAAAAGTGGCGGCCGGTGCTGCGCGCGTTCTGGGAGCCGTTCATCGCCCTGCTCAAGCAGAAGGAGCAGGAGGTCACCAAGGAAGACGTGACCACCGAGAAAACCGGCCGCAGCTGCCCCGAATGCGGCAAGGAACTGGTCATCAAGCTCGGCAAGTCCGGCAAGTTTCTCGCCTGCACGGGCTTTCCCGAGTGCCGCCACACCGAGCCCCTCGCCGCCGAAGAGCGGGAGGAACCGGTCCTCTCCGAGGAGAAATGCGACAAGTGCGGCGCCCCGATGCTGATCAAGGACGGCCGTTACGGCAAATTCCTTGCCTGCTCGGCCTACCCGGCCTGCAAGAACATCCAGCCGCTGGTCAAGCCGAAGTCCCTCGACATCACCTGCCCCGACTGCAAGCAAGGGGTGCTGATGGAGAAGAAGAGCCGCTACGGCAAGATTTTCTATTCCTGCAACCGCTATCCCCAGTGCAAATACGCCCTGTGGGACCAGCCGGTGGACGAAGCCTGCCCCAAGTGCGGCTACCCGGTGATCGTCGAGAAGGTCACCAAGCGTTACGGCACCTACCGCAAATGTCCGACGGAGAGCTGCGACTGGAAGCTGGAGATCGTGCCGCCGGAGAAAAAGGAAACCCCGGCGAAGGCGCCGGCCAAGAAGCCCGCGGCGAAAAAGGCGCCGGCCAGGAGTACCAAGCCGAAAGCCTGAGGGTTGCCCCCCGGCCGACTTGTCTGACCGGTCAGACGGGTCCGACTCGCCCCTGCTCCCTGAATTCTGGAACCTGAATCCTTGGAAAAAATCACCATCATCGGCGGCGGCCTCGCCGGCTGCGAGGCTGCCTGGCAGGCCGCCCGCGCCGGGGCCGCCGTCACCCTCTACGAGATGAAGCCGCAGCGCTTCTCCCCCGCCCACCACTCGCCGAACCTCGGTGAACTGGTCTGCTCCAACAGCCTGCGCGGGGCCGGGATGAACAACGCCGTCGGCTGCCTGAAGGAGGAGTTGCGCCGCTGCGGCTCGCTCTTCATGGCCGCCGCCGATGCCACGGCGGTACCCGCCGGCGGAGCGCTCGCCGTCGACCGGGAGGCATTTGCCGCCTGGCTGACCGGCCGGATCGAGAGCCACCCCCGCATCACCCTGGTGCGCGAGGAGGTCACCACCATTCCCGAAGGGGGGACGGTCATCGTCGCTTCCGGGCCGCTGACCTCGGAGGCACTTTCAAGAGAAATCGCCCGCCGCACGGGCGCCGAGCAGCTCTACTTCTACGACGCCATCGCGCCGATCATCGAAGCCGACTCCATCGATTTCACCAGGGCCTGGCGGGCTTCCCGCTACGGCAAGGGAGGCGACGACTACGTCAACTGCCCCCTCACCCGGGAGGAATATCTCGCCTTCGTCGCCGGACTGCGGCAGGCCGAAAAAGTCCCGGCCCGGGATTTCGAAAAGATGATCCACTTCGAGGGGTGCATGCCGATCGAGGAGATGGCCGCCCGCGGCGAGATGACACTCGCCTTCGGTCCGATGAAACCGGTGGGACTGCCCGATCCGCACACGGGCAAGGAACCGTTCGCTGTGGTGCAGCTGCGCCAGGACAACCGCCATGCCTCCCTGTTCAACATGGTCGGCTTCCAGACCAAACTGACCTACCCCGAGCAGCGCCGGCTGCTGCGCACCATCCCCGGCCTGGAGAACGCCCGCTTCGCCCGGATGGGGAGCGTGCACCGCAACACCTTCGTCAACGCTCCCGCCTGCCTCGAGCGAACCCTGCAGCTGCGCGGCGAACCGCGGCTTTTCTTCGCCGGCCAGATCACCGGCGTCGAGGGGTACGTCGAATCGGCGGCCGCCGGCTTTCTCGCCGGACTCTTTGCCGCCCGCTGGCAGCACAGCGAGGCGATCCCCCTGCCCCCCGCCACCACCGCCTTCGGCGCCCTGCTGGCTCACCTGGCCGAATCGTCCGTCGAAAACTTCCAGCCGATGAACGTCAACTATGGCCTCTTCCCCCCCCTCGACGGACGCCATCGCAAGCGGACTGACCGCCGTCTGGCCATGGCGGAACGCGCCCTGACCGACCTGGAACCCTGGCGGCAGGGACTTGATCCATACGTCCCATAGGTCCCATTGGTCCTATAAGTCCCATTCAGTCAACCGAAAGACCGTCATGAACTCCTCTCCCCCCGACATCGTCCTCGCCTCCGCCTCGCCTCGCCGGAGCGAACTGCTCGCCCGCATCGGCATCCGCTTCACCGTACAACCAAGCCGCGCCAGCGAAGAGGTTCTGGCCGGCGAGACGCCGGAAGAGCACGTGGTGCGCCTGAGCCGGGACAAAGCCCGAGAGGTCGCGCAGAGACCGGATGTGCCGGGGCGCTGGTTTATCGGCAGCGACACCATCGTCCTGCGCGACGACGCCATCCTCGGCAAGCCGAAGGACGCGCAGGAGGCGGCCGCCATGCTGCGCTCCCTCTCCGGCCGCCGCCACCGGGTCCTCTCCGGCTACGCCGTCTTCGACCGTCGAAGCGGCACCGCCGTCAGCGGCGCCGTCGCCACGGCGGTGCGGTTCAAGGAGTTGACAGAGGAGGAGATCGCGGGGTACATTGCCACCGACGAGCCCTTCGACAAGGCGGGCGCCTACGCCATCCAGGGGATTGGCGTCTTCATGGTCCTCGGCATCGAGGGAAGCTACACCAACGTGGTGGGCCTCCCCCTGTGCGAAGTGGTCGAAGTGCTCGAACGGCTGGGGGCGGTCAAATTATTCGAAAATCCGCTGTAGGGGCGGACGCAATGCGCCCCTGCCAACATCACCGTTATTCCAATGTCCATCCAAGATAATCTCGCACATATCCGCAGCCAGATCGCCGCCGCCTGTGCCCGCAGCGGCCGCGATCCCGCCGCCGTGCGCCTGGTGGCGGTCTCCAAGACGCATCCGGCGACGCTGGTCGAAGAGGCGGCGGCCGCCGGCCAGCGGCTCTTCGGCGAGAGCTACGTTCAGGAGTTCGTGGCCAAGGCGGAAGCGGTGCAAGCCCCTGTGGAATGGCATTTCATCGGCGCCCTGCAGAGCAACAAGATCAAGTACCTGCGCGGCCGCGTCGGCCTCATCCACTCGGTCGACCGCTTCTCCCTGGCCGAGGAGATCGACCGCCAGTGGGCCAAAATCAAGCGGACGGCCGATGTGCTGCTGCAGGTCAATCTCGGTGGCGAAGAGAGCAAGTCGGGGGTCAACGAAGCCGGCCTGCAGGAACTGGTGCGCCAGGTGGCCGTGCTCGAACACGTCCGCATTCGCGGGCTGATGACCCTGCCGCCCTACTTCGACGAGGCCGAAGCGGTCCGTCCCTACTTCCGTCGCCTGCGGGAACTGGCCGGGGAAATCCGCGCCCTTGGCCTGCCGGGAGTAGAAATGACCGAACTGTCGATGGGGATGAGCCACGATTTCATGGTAGCCATCGAGGAGGGGGCGACCCTGGTACGGGTCGGCACGGCGATTTTCGGCGAAAGAGAGTATCCGCAATGAGCAGCAACTCCCTGCCGCGCGCCCTTGCATCATGGTCAGGGGGAAAGGAGTTTTTCGACTTGCTCGCCAGGCTGCCCCAGGAACCCTGGTTTTAAGTTTCAGGTTTTGAGTTTTCGGATAAAATGCCTCAACACCTAAACCTTGAAACCCAAAACTGATTGTATAATATGTGCTTCGACACCTTCCTCTTCGATCTCGACGGCACCCTGGTCGACTCGGTCGCCGACCTCGCCACCGCCGTCAACCTGCTGCGTGCCGAGCTCTCCCTGCCGCCCCTCGACATTCCGACCGTGCGCGGCTACGTGGGGGACGGCGCTACCTTTCTGGTGAAGCGCTCGCTCCCCGAGGGGCTCTTCAGCGAGGAGCGGCTGCAGCGGTTTCTCGTCCATTACGGTGAGCACCTGCTGGAGAGCACCGTCCTCTATCCGGGCATCAGGACGTTTCTCGACGAGCGGAAAAACTCCGGGCTGAAGATGGCGGTGGTCACCAACAAGCCGCACCGCCTCACGCGCCTGCTGCTGGAAGGGCTGGCGCTGAGCGGGTATTTTCCGGTCGTCATCGGCGGCGACAGTCTGCCGCAGAAAAAACCCGACCCGCGTCCCGTCTGGCGTGCGCTGGAAGAACTGGCGGCCGCGCCGCAATCCACCATCCTGATCGGCGACCACCACACGGACCTGGCCGCCGGCCGCGCCGCCGGTATCCGCACCTGCTTCTGCGCCTGGGGCATCGGCGAGGATGGGGGCCTGCCGCACGATTTCCGGGCCGCGACACCGTATGATCTCCCGACGCTCTTTCCGGTGCAGGCCGCGTGACCTCCTCCCGGCCGCTGACTCAGAAGGAAATCGCCCTCTTCTTCTTCCCGCTGCTGCTCAACGTGCAGATGATGAGCGTCTCCCACTCGATCATCAACGCCGGGCTGGCCCGCCAGAGCGACTTCGTCGTCGCCCTGGCCGCCTTTTCGGTGGCCATGGTGCTGCACCTCTTTGTCGCCTCTCCCTCCTACCAGAACCACACCGTGACCATCGCCATGGTGCGCGGGCGGCGTTCGCTGCGCGGCACGATCCTCTTCGTGCTGCTGGTGGCAACCTGGGTCTCGGTCATGCTCTCCCTGGTCGCCTTCACCCCGCTGGGGGATTTCATCCTCGGCCGCCTCCTCGGCGTCCACGGCGAAATCGCCGCGCAGGCCCGGGCGGTTCTCGGCATCCTGGTCTTCCTGCCGTTTCTGACCGGCTTTCGCGGCCTGTTTCAGGGGCTCGTCATGCAGGCCCGCCACACCGGCCTGGTCTCCCTCGCCACCATCGTGCGGGTCGTCGCCCTGCTCGGCTTTCTCGCCCTGGGGGTGCGCTGGTTCAGCGGCGCGGTTCTCGGCGCCTTCGCCCTGCTCGCCTGCATCGCCGTCGAAACCGCGCTGATGGGTTTCTTCGCCTGGCGCTGCCGCATCCATCACGAAGGCGGCGACGGCGAACGGGGCGCCCTGGAGATTTTCCGTTTCGCCTTTCCGCTGGCCTACTCCTCGTGCCTGCAGCAGGTCGTGCCGCTGCTCATCAACGCCATCATCAGCCGCCTCCCCGACGGAGCCCTGGCGCTCGCCTCCTTCGGCGTCATCCGCGGCTTCATCTTCCTGCTCGGCGGTCCGATGCGCAACCTGCAGCAGGCTTACCAGACCCTGGTCAAGGACCACGCCGACTATCGGGTGCTGGTGCGCTTCTTCCGTCGGGTCGGCAGCGCCCTGGCGATTCTCACCGTGGTCATCGCCTACCCCCTCAGTGCTCCGGTGCTCGGCACCCTGATGGGCCTGGACGCCGCCACCCGCGCCTACATCGCCCTCCCCCTGGCCGGCTGCGCCCTCTACTGCTACCTCTACGGCGCCGTCAGCCTGCTGCGCGGCTGGTTCACCGGCGAAGACCGCACTACCGAGCTCGGCCGCTCGGTCATCTACAAAATCCTCTTCCTGCTCGCCTGCTGGGGCCTGCTCATGGTCGTCCCCCGGCCTGTCCCCGTCCCCGGCGTCGCCATCGCCGTCTTTCTCCTCATGGCCGCCGAGCTTTGCGAAACCTGGTACCTGCACCACCGCCGCCACCGCCTGCTCGCCGCCTGACTTCTGCTTGCCGGGCGCCACAGCGAGGCGTAGACTTTAAGCATGGAAACCGCCCCCGCCCAAAAGCACCCCTGTCCCGACTGCCGCCAGTGCCAATGGTGCTCGGATGACCGCTGCCGGCTCTGTCTGCGCTCCGGCGCCGGCTGCCGCAAGAAGCTGTCGATGGCCGAGCAGATTGCCCTGTACGAGAAGATCAACAGCGGTTCTTGCAAGACCGGGGAGTGAGCCGGCAGATAAAGGGTATCGACCTGGGCCATCGTACAGGGACCCCAAGTCCAGAACTTTCCAGAAAAATCATTGTTGCTCCCGGCCATTTCATCCGATACAATCTAGACAGTCTAGCTAGAGCAGAAGGAGGATGGCATGGCAACGCGAAAAAAATCTGCGGATCGTTCGGGCGAGTGGCAGCTACAGGAGGCCAAAAACCGCTTGAGCCGAGTGGTCGATGAGGCACGGCGCGGCAGGCCGCAGACGATCACTCTCCGCGGGACTCCCGCTGCCGTCATCGTCTCCTTTGAACAGTATCAGGAGCTGACGCGGTCCCGCACGCCTCTGTCGGAGTTTTTCCAAACTTCGCCACTCCACGACATCGAACTCGACCTTGAGCGGAGCCGGGATGTGGGGCGGGAGGTGGACCTGTGACATTCCTTCTCGACACCTGCGTCATCTCTGAACTGGTCAAGCCGCGACCAAATGAAAACGTTGTCCGGTGGGTCGATTCGGTCGACGAGCGAAAGCTCTTCCTGAGCGTACTGACGGTGGGAGAGCTGGAAAAGGGGATCACGAAACTACAGGAATCGCAGCGGAAGGCCGATTTGCAAGAATGGTTGGAGCACGATCTGGCAGAGAGATTTGCAGGGCGAATCCTGCCCGTGGATGCCGCTGTCGCAGTCGCCTGGGGAAGAATCCAGGGTGAGGCGGAACGCGTGGGGGCGAAGCTGCCAGTGATCGATTCGCTACTGACGGCTACCGCTGAAATCCATCGCCTCACACTCGCCACCAGAAACGTTGCCGATTTCGACCGTTGCGGAGCCACCGTCTTCAACCCCTGGGGCACATAATCCGGTACGCCCGTTGGGACTATTGTCCGGTGCCAGTTGTTTTACCGAGGAAAATCGTGACCCGTTCCCAAAACTCACATGAGAGAGATAAGTTCATGAAAAATAAGGATCTGGTAGTCGGGGTGGCCTGCGGGCTGGTGGTTGGGGCAGTGGCGGGGGCGGTGGCAGCGCTGCTGCTGGCGCCGGCAAGCGGCACTGAAACGCGCCGGAAGCTGCGCTTTGAACGAGACAACGCCGTAGAGGCAACTCGGAGCAAAGCTCGTCGGGCCATGGCACGGCTGCGCAGGGAGAGGCCTGAAGAAGAGGAAGAGGGGCTGGAAGCATTTGAGGAGGAAGTAGAGGAAGAGGTGGCCTTCAGCGGTGCCTGATGGGAGGCATGAAGGGCTGCGGCTCAGCCGCGACATGTCGGCAGGCTGCGAAAATAGCTGTCTGTTATTTGTTCAATGGAGAGGAGTCGGGACCTGTCCCCACAACCCGCCCCTGCTTCTGGTTACTGCGGCCGCGCTCCAGATAGGTCCGGCCGCAAAGCGCCAAGAGATCCTTTCCGTCAGCAATAGACTCATCGATCAACCTGGTTTTCCGAGTTGAAACAATTCCAGGAACGACTCTGATTCAGGCAGGCTTTTTGAACTTGCCGATGATCACCCTGGCCAGACTGACGATGGCTAGCACCACGCCGCCGGCTACCACTCCGGCCAGCGCATTCAGGGCCATGGGGGTAATCGCCGCCAGCACGCCGCCGATCCCCGGAATACCGTGGATGGCTTCTTCCGCGTGATGCAGCACCTCGTGCGCATTGGGGATGCCATGCACCAGGATGCCGCCGCCCACCATGAACATGGCCAGCGTCCCGACAACGGCCAGCGTCTTCATCAGGTACGGCGCCACGCGCAGGAAACCCTTTCCCAGGGCCCGCTGGCAGCCGCCCCAGGCATTGTTCGCGCTGGTTTTTACCAGATACAGGCCGGCGTCGTCCAGCTTCACGATGCCGGCTACCAGGCCATAGACGCCGATCGTCATGATGGCGGCAATGCCAGCGACAACGGCCACCTGGGTGCCGAAGGCGGCGCCCTTCACCGTGCCCAGCGCAATTACGATGATTTCTGCCGAGAGGATGAAGTCCGTGCGAATGGCGCCCTTGATTTTTTCCTTCTCGAAAGCCACCAGATCCACCTCGGGGTCGATCAGGGCCTTGACGATTTCGGCATGTTCGGCCTGTTCCTCGGCCTTGCTGTGCAGGAACCGGTGCGCCAGTTTTTCAAAGCCCTCATAACACAGATACGCACCGCCCAGCATCAGCAGCGGGATGACCCCCCACGGCGCCAGAGCGCTGATGGCCAGAGCCGCCGGCACCAGAATCAGCTTGTTCCTGACCGACCCCTTGGCCACCGCCCACACTACCGGCAGTTCACGCTCGGCCCGTACGCCGGCCACCTGCTCCGCATTCAGCGCCAGGTCATCGCCCAACACGCCGGCGGTTTTTTTTGCGGCCACTTTGGTCATCACCGCGATATCGTCGAGCACGGTGGCTATGTCATCTAACAGAGCGAAAAGGCTGGAACCTGCCACGTTGCGACTCCATAAGTTTAAAAAAACTGTTATTGAGGAATTTCCCGGTTTATTTCCCGCGATTCATTCGACGGGAGGGATGGGCTGTCATAAGCGGTCCACGAATTTCGTCCGGCAGTGTGCCACAAGGCTGCAGCCGGGGCAAATTCTTTTGAGGAGGAGGGGGCTTGGACAGAACCTGGGAGACGGACGAAGAAGTATACTAATAGCAAAAGGAGGCCGAATATGCGCGAGACGACTCTGACATTGCCCGTTCTTTCACTGATCGCCGGCACCCGGGCCATGCTCGGAGCGGGGGTGGCCCTGCTGCTGGGGGGGCGCCTGCCGGCGAGGGAGAAGAAAGCCGTCGGCTGGACCCTGCTTCTGATCGGGGCGTTGACGACGATCCCCCTCGCCGCCCAGGCCTTGAGCAGGAGCCGGAGGGTTGAGGGTGGGAGCCGCGAATAGCCCCACCCGGGGAAAGTCAGCCGTTCGCGTTCTATTCGTCCCCAAGACACCGAGCCACTGCCGGGTCGCATCGGTTGGGACTGGCGCCTTCTTCAGCCGGCCGAAGCCGGCCGGGCCTTCGCCAATCGGTGCAACGTGCGGAAATGCCTGAGCAGATTAAAAAAGCAAATAACCCCAACCACGGCGATCAGGCCAGCAGAAAGGGTTATGCTTTGGTCGGAAGCGAGGGAAAAGAAACCGTATTCAAGGAGCATCACCAAGGATCCCAGCACCCCCGCCGACATAGTGATGATGCGAATAATGGTGATCTGTTTGATCGGCAAACCTTCCGGCATGCTGGCCTCATCTGTTCAGAGGTGGATTGAAGCTTCGGGGAGATTCTATCTGTTGACTAACTCACCCTTCCCGCGAAGGGATTCCTGATTTCGACACCGCAGATTTTCTGCCCATCCGAAAGATCCTCCGTCAGAAGAACTGCGGCTCCTCCGGTGATGGCGGCGGCGATGACCATCGAATCCCAGAACGAAAACCCGTGTTTCTCCTGGACATCGATGGCCTTGAGGATCGCATCGCCGTCGTTGACGACGACATCCCACGTAAGGAAATCGGTAATGATCTCGCGAGCGGTAGCGAGGTCGAGGGGCTTGGGAATTTTGCGGGTGACGGTGACGTGGAATTCCTGAAGGACCTGCGTGCTCACCATGCCAAGCCCCGATTCCCACAAGCCGGTCAGCAGGTCACGCGCCTTCTGGTGCTTGTCGCCGGCCGAGGTGTCATAGGCATAGATGAGGATGTTGGTGTCGAGAAAGGTATTAACGCCTTTCATGGAGTTCCTCGCGATCGATGCCGCGGCCCTTCGTCCCGAGGTCGAGCCCGGCTTCCAGGAGCCTAAGCTGCCTCGCCCGCGCCCGGCTGTAGCCGGAGGCTTCTCTCACCTTTTCCTCCACCGATTCGCGCAGCAGTTCGCTGAGGGAAATCTCCTTCCGGGCGGCGAGGGATTTTGCCTTTTTCAGCAGGGGCTTGGGAAGAGAAAGGGTAACGTTCTGCTTCTCCATTATTTTCTCCACGCTGTGGGTTCACGAGAAAAGTGTAGCACGTTTTTTCGTGAAGAGACAGCTGTTCGACCACATTACTTCCGTACCAGCAGCACCACCCCCACCACTGAGCAGACCGCACCGCCGATGTACTTCCACATCACCCGGTCCGAGTGCGTCCCTGCGATAGCGCGAGATAGCTGGTTGGCCAGAGACTGGGACTCGCTGTGGCCCCACCAGAAGAGAAACCCGCCGGCCACCAGCAGAGCGAGGCCGAGGGCAAGCTTGATCGTGTTGCTATCGTTGGCCATTGAAAAACTCCCCACAAGGGTTGATTTACTTCTTCGCGCCCAGCTCCCGCGAGCGCCGCGCCGCGCTGCCGACCGCTTCCATCAGGGCGGCACGCAGCCCCTTCTCCTCCAGGCTCTTCAGCCCGGCGATGGTGGTGCCGCCGGGAGAGCAGACCTTGTCGCGCAGCACCGCCGGGTGCTCGCCGCTCTCCTGCACCAGGCGCGCCGCCCCGAGTACCGTCTGCACCGCCAGGGAGAGGGCGGCATCGCGCGGCAGCCCCTCCTGCACGCCGCCGTCGGCCAGCGCCTCGATGATGGTGAAGACGTAGGCCGGGCCGGAGCCGGAGAGCCCGGTGACGGCGTCCATCTGCGCCTCGCCGACTACCTGTACGCTTCCCACCGCCTCGAAAAGATGGCGGGCCGTCAGCAGGTCGTCGACGGTGGCGAAGCGGCCGGGACACAGTGCCGTCGCCCCGGCGCCGACCAGGGCCGGCGTGTTGGGCATCGCCCGCACCACCCGCGGCGAGCCGTCGAAAAAGTCCTCAATCGTCGCCGTCGAAACCCCGGCGAGAATGGAGATCAGCAGTCTGTCGCCGGCAAAGGCGGCGCCGATCCCCGAGAGGACCTCGGCGGCGACCTGCGGCTTGACCGCCAGCACCACCAGGCTGCAGCTTCTGGCAACCTCGAGATTGTCAGCCGCCAGGGTTATGCCGAACTGCTCCTGCAGCAGGCGCCGGCGCTCCGCGCCCGGTTCCGAGACGACGACACCGGCGGCCGGGAAGGCGCCGCGCAACAGCCCCCGGATGATGGCCTCCGCCATGTTGCCACCGCCGATGAAGCCAATCTTGCCGACTGATTTCATACCGCAGCCGTCCTTTCCTTATTGAGTGAAGTCAGGCCCCTAGTAAATAGAAAAGCGCCCCCCCTGTCAAGGACTCGCCGCCGGTCTCGAAAAAAAGTGAAAAAAGATGTTGACAGCCGCCCCGAATGAGCGTATAAAACCGCCCCTGTGAGCACGAGTTGCTAAACATTAAGTTTAGAAATGGTAAACAGGGCACCTGACAAAATGTTTACCGGTGCTAAACCGGGGGAGCACCCGTGAAAATCGGCGAAAAGCTGCGCAAACTGCGGATGTCCAACTCTCTCACCCAGGAGGAGTTGGCGAGCCGCGCCGACCTGACCAAAGGGTACATATCGCAGCTCGAAAACGATGCCACCTCCCCTTCGATCAGCACTCTCAAGGATCTGCTCGACGTCCTCGGCGTCTCGATGTCCGAGTTCTTTGCCGAGAAACTGCCGCTGCAGGTGGTCTTCGGCGCCGACTCCCGGGTGGTCGCCAGCGACGAGCATGGACTGCGCGTCGAACTGCTCGTCCCCGGGGCGCAGAACCGCACCATGGATCCGGCCCTGGTCACCCTGCAGCCGGGAGAGGCGATGGCCGAGCAGCCCTTCCACGAGGGGGAGGAGTTCGGCTTCGTCCTGGCCGGCCGGGTGGAGCTGTCGCTCGACGACCGGGTCTACACGGTGCGCAAGGACGAATGCTTCTACTTCCCCTCGGACCACCGGCACCGGGTCAGCAATCCGGGCAAGAGCGTGGCGAAGATCCTATGGGTCGTCTCGCCGCCGACGTTTTTTTGTTAGCTACCCGGCCCAAGGACCGGATTTCACCGTCGAAAGGAACCAGCCATGAAATCTCTGGGTCAGCAGATCGTCGCCGAATTCTACGAGTGTGACGCCGAAGTCCTGAACGACCCCAAGCGGGTCGAGGAGATCATGTGCGAAGCGGCCCTGGCCGCCGGCGCCACCATCGTTACCAAAACCTTCCACACCTTCAGCCCGCACGGCGTCTCCGGGGCGGTCATCATCGCCGAGAGCCACCTGGCCATCCACACCTGGCCCGAGTACGGCTACGCCGCCGTCGACCTCTTCACCTGCGGCGACACGGTGGTACCGGAAGAAGCCTACCGCCACCTCAAGGCCGGCCTGCGCTCCCGCCGCGCCTCGACCATGGAGATGAAGCGCGGCCAGCTCGAGGTGGTCGGAGAGCTGACCCACAAACCGGTCGAACTGAAACAGGCAGTGTAGAGGACTAAAATGGAACTCTGGTACACCGAAAAACACTCGGAAAACGTCGGCATCACCCTGAAGGCGACGAAAACCCTCTTCTCCGGCAAGAGCGAGTTCCAGCAGCTCGACATCATCGAGACCGTCGAATACGGGCGGATGATGCTCCTCGACGGGCTGGTGATGTGCACCGAGCGCGACGAGTTCGTCTACCACGACATGATTACCCACCCGGCCCTCTTCACCCACCCGAACCCGAAGCAGGTGCTGGTGATCGGCGGCGGCGACGGGGGCACCATCCGCGAAATCATGAAGCACAAGAACGTCGAACTGGCGACCCTGTGCGAGATCGACGGCCTGGTCATCGACAAGTCGGTCGAACTGCTCCCCTCCATGGCCTGCGAGATCGACGGGAAAAACCCCCGGGTCAAGCTGCACGTCGATGACGGCCTGGCCTACATCCGCGACCACCAGAACGAGTTCGACGTGATCATGGTCGACTCCACCGACCCGATCGGGCCGGCGGTGGGACTGTTCGAGGAGGACTTCTACCGCCTCGTTTTCGGCGCCCTGAAGGCGGACGGCATCATGGTGGCGCAGAGCGAGTCCCCCTTCTACCATGCCGAGATCCAGAAGAACATGTACCGGAACCTGCGCTCCGTCTTCCCGATCGTGGAGATGTACCAGGCCTTCATCCCGACCTACCCTTCCGGCTTCTGGAGCTTCGCCTTCGCCAGCAAGAAGCACCATCCGGTCAAGGATTTCGACCGCGAGCGGGCGAAAAATCGCGGCTTCTACACCAAGTACTACAACGAGGAGCTGCACCTCGGCGCCTTCATGCTGCCCACCTTCGCCCGGGAGAACATCGCTCCGTAGGGGCAGCAAGGCATGCCTCGCCCTGGGCGGCGCCTGCGTCGCCCTAACGCCGACATTCTGTTACCCTTGTAGGGGCGGGCTTGAAACCCGCCCCTATCGCCATTCTGGAGAGGCGCCGCGATGAAGACCCAACCCGAACAGGCCTGGACCCCGGAAGACTCCGCCGCCCTTTACGGCATCCGCGACTGGGGGGCCGGCTATTTCGACCTGGCAGACAATGGCGACGTCACGGTCAAGGTACGGTTTCCCGAGGGCGAGGTCGCCGTTTCGCTGATGGACATCGTCGCCGGCATCGAGCAGCGCGGCCATGCGATGCCGGTGCTGCTGCGCATCGAAAACCTGCTCGATGCCCGGATCACCCTGCTCAACGAATCGTTCCGCGCCGCCATCGCCCGCGCCGGCTACGGCGGGGAATACCGGGGGGTGTTTCCGGTCAAGGTGAACCAGCAGTGCCAGGTCATCGAGGAGATCACCCGTTTCGGCGCCCGCTACTGCCACGGCCTGGAGGCCGGCAGCAAGGCCGAACTGGTTCTCGCCCTCGCTTCCCTGCAGGACGGCGGGCTGCTGATCTGCAACGGCTACAAGGACCGGGAGTTCATCGACCTGGGGCTCTGGGCGCAGAAGCTGGGAATCCGCTGCTTCTTCGTCATCGAATCGCCGACGGAGCTCCCCATCCTGCTCGAGCGCAGCCGGGCCCTCGGCGTGCGGCCGCTGATCGGGGCGCGGGTGAAGGTCTCGGCCAAGGTCGGCGGCCTCTGGACCGAGACCAGCGGCGACCGCAGCAGCTTCGGGCTGAGCACGACCCAGCTGATCGCCGTGGTCGACACCCTCAAGGCGCAGGGGATGCTCGACTGCCTGCAGTTGCTGCACTGCCATCTCGGCTCCCAGATCCCCGACATCCAGGACATCCGCGCCGGCGTGCTGGAGGCCTGCCGCTACTATATCGACCTGATCCGGGAAGGGGCGCCGCTGGGCTACCTCGACCTGGGCGGGGGCCTCGCCGTCGACTACATGGGGGGGCGCGCCAACCACGTCCATTCCCGCAACTACACCCTTGACGAGTACTGCGGCGACATCGTCGAGATGGTCATGGCCACCCTCGATCCGCAGGGGGTGTCCCATCCCCACATCGTCACGGAATCGGGTCGGGCCACCGTCGCCTACGCCTCGATGCTCCTCTTCAACATCCTCGACGTCATGCACTTCGAGCCCGCCGCCCTGCCGGAGACGCTTCCCGCCGACGCCCACGAACTGCTCCGCAGCCTGTTCGGCGTCCACGCCTCCCTCGGCGCCGCCGACCTGCTGGAGAGCTACCATGACGCCCTTTACGCCCGCGACGAGATCCGCGAGCTGTACAAACGCGGCCAGGTCAACCTGCGGGAGCGGTCGCTGGCCGAAAACCTCTTCCTGGCCATCGCCCAGGGAATCGCCGCCCGGCTCGGCAGCCTCGAGCGGGTGCCGCCCGAGCTCGCCGGCCTGCAGGAGAGCCTGGCCGACATCTACTACGGCAACTTCAGCGTCTTCCAGTCGCTGCCCGACACCTGGGCCATCGGCCAGGTCTTTCCGGTGCTGCCGATCCACCGGCACCGGGAAAGGCCCGCTCGCGAAGGGATCATCTCCGACCTCACCTGCGACTGCGACGGCAAGCTCGACGCCTTCTTCGACGCCCGCGGCGAGCGCAGCACCCTGCCGCTGCATCCGCTCAGGGACGGCGAAGAATACCTGCTCGGCGTCTTCCTGATGGGGGCCTACCAGGAGACCCTGGGGGATCTGCACAACCTCTTCGGCGACACCCACGTGGTCAGCGTGCGGATCAACGCCGACGGCAGCTTCGACGTGCTGAAGGAGATCTGCGGCGACAGCATCGCCGATGTGCTCAGCTACGTCGAATACCATCCCCAGACCCTCTTCGAGGGTTTTCGCAACACCGCCGAAGAGGCGGTGCGCAAGGGAAAGATCACGGTGGCCGAGCGCCAGCGGATCGTCGAGGATTTTTCCGCCAGCCTGCGCGGGTATACCTACTACGAGAGGTAGACCGCCTGGCGAAACAGACAGCAGAGAGGACTGACATGACCCGTGAGGAACTGGCCGGATACGACGGCCGCGAAGGGCGACCTGCCTACGTGGCGGTGCACGGCAAGATCTACGACTTCACCGGCAGCAAGCTGTGGGCCGCGGGCAGCCATCTGCAGCAGCACCAGGCGGGACAGGATCTGACCGAGGCGCTGCTGAAGGCCCCCCATGTCCGCGCCGTAATCGAACGCTTCCCGGTCATCGGCCAGCTCGAGGAACCGGCGCCGCAGCCCGCTCCCGCCCTGGGCAGGTGGCTGCTCGGCGCGGCGGCGCTGGCCGTCGCCGTCTTCGTCTTCATGCTGCTGCGCTGAGCCGAATCCCGCCGCATTCCGGAAATGGGGGGGCCTCCCACACGGGAGGCCCCCTTTTCTGTTGGCCCGCCGGCTGGCGGGCGGGGCTGCTCAGCAAACCGAGGTGCCGGAAGGGCTGTTGTAGACGCGGCAAAAAAAGCTATGCTGGAGAGACCATGAATTCAGGATCCTCCATCCGCAGCACACCGTCCCTGCCCTGACCGGCAGGCCTCGCGAAGGACGGATTGCCGATGTGGCTCAGGTGGTTTCCGTGGAAACAGCTGGTGAGCCGGCTGGCCCGCTCCCACGGCCTGCTCGACCCGGTGAAGCTCCTCTCCCGGCTGGAGAGCTTCGGCCAGCCCCTCGCGGTGAAGGAGCCGCTGGAGCTGCTGCGCGCCGGCCTGATCTTCCATGCCCGCGGCCTGCTCAACACCGGCGCCATCCAGCACAACCTCGACTGGATCTGGCCCTTCTGGGTCGAGCGCCAGTACAACCCGCACGACGACGCCTTCATCCCCCGCGCCTTCTCCATCACCCACGTCAACCTCACCCACCGCAACTGGACGGCCGTCGGCCTGCCCGACCTCGACGCCTTTCCCATCGTCGATCCCCGCGGCCTGCTCACCCCCTTCTGGGACGGCTGGTCCCTCGACGGCTGGCTGGTGACCGAGGGGGGACGCTGGCTCGTCCCCTCGCAGCTCGACTCCGTTGCGCAGCACCTCGACCTCGAGGACGGCCCGGCCGTCGTCACCCGCGGCGTTCGCGACGGGCTGCAGCTCATCACCCGCAGCGAGGTGATTGATATAAAGGGCGCAGCCGTCTGCCGGCTGACCCTCACCGCCCGCAGCGACCGCGACGCCTGGCTGGTGGCGGCCCTGCGCCCGTACAACCCGGAAGGGGTCAGCTTCGTGCACGACATCCGTCCGGAGCCGGACGGTTCGGGCTGGCGGCTCGACCGGCACCGACTGGTGCGCTTCGCGAGCCGGCCCGACCGCTGCCTCTTCTCCGACTACCGGCAGGGGGACGTTCACACCCGCCTCTTCGCCGGCGGCGAGCAGACGGCAGCCCGCTGCGCGGTCGGCATGGCCACCGCCGCGGCCCTCTTTGCGGTACCCGCCGGCGGACCGAGGCAGGTCCGCCTCGAAATCCCCCTGGAGAGCCGGAACCGGCCGGCAAAGCCCCTGCCGCCCCGGCCAGGCTGGGCCGAAGCGATGGCCGGGGCGGCGGCCGTCCGCCTGCCGGACGCTCGCTTCCAGTCCCTCTACGACGCCGCGCTGCGCACCCTGGTCCTGCACTCCCCCGGCGAGGTCTACCCCGGCCCCTACACCTACAAGCGGTTCTGGTTCCGCGACGCCGCCTTCATCCTCCATGCCCTGCTCTGCACCGGCCTGACCGACCGGGTGGAGCGGGTTCTCGACACCTTCCCCTCCCGGCAGAAGGCGAGCGGTTTCTTCCTCTCGCAGGAGGGGGAGTGGGACTCCAACGGCGAGGCCCTGTGGATCATGCACCGCTTCTGCCAACTCGCCGGCCGCCCGCCGAAATCCGCCTGGCGACCGGCCATCCGCCGCGGCTGCCGCTGGATCCGCCGGCAGCGCCTGGCGGCAGCGGTCGACCTGCCGCACGCCGGCCTCTTCCCCGCCGGCTTCAGCGCCGAGCACCTGGGGCCGAACGACTTCTACTACTGGGACGACTTCTGGGGAGTGGCCGGACTGCGTGCCGGCGCCGCCCTGCTCGACGCGCTGGGCGACCGGGAGGAGGCAAAAGAGTTCCGGCTGGAAGCGGGCCGCTTCCTCACCGCCATCGAGCGGAGCCTTGCCGGGGCGGCCGAACGGCTGGGACGGCCGGCCATGCCCGCCTCCCCCTACCGGCGCCTCGATTCGGGGGCCGTCGGCTCCCTGGCCGCCGGCTACCCGCTGGCGCTCTTCCCGGCCGACGACCCCCGCCTGCTCGACTCGGCCAAATTCCTTCTCGAGCGCTGCCTGGTCGGCGGCGGCTTCTACCAGGACATCATCCACTCGGGGATCAATCCGTACCTGACCCTGCACCTGGCCCAGGTGCTGCTGCGGGCCGGCGACCGGCGCTGCTTCGACCTGCTTCGCTCCGTGGCCGCGCTCGCCTCGCCGACCGGGCAGTGGCCGGAGGCGATCCATCCCCGCACCCGCGGCGGCTGCATGGGCGACGGCCACCACGTCTGGGCGGCGGCCGAATGGGTCCTGATGCTGCGCAACTGCTTCCTGCAGGAGGCGGGGGATCGCCTCGTCCTGGCCGCGGGCATCTGCCCCGAGTGGCTGGAGCAGGAGGGGGAGATTTCCTTCGGCCCGGCGCCGACCCCGTTCGGCACGGCGACGGTCGCCATCCTGCCCCGGGGCGAGGAGGCGGAGGTCCGCTGGAGCGGCACCTGGCGAACCACCCCGCCCCCCATCGAAGTGGCCCTCCCCGGCTGCGCGCCGCTCCGGGCAGAAGGCAACAAGGGTTCGGTTCTCGTCGACCGCCGGAGATGCGCATGAACATCCTGATGGTCACCAACACCTTCACCCCGCACGTGGGGGGGGTCGCCCGCAGCGTCCAGGGGTTCAGCAACGAGTTCCGCCGGCGCGGGCACCGCGTCCTGGTGGTGGCCCCCTTCTTCGAGGGGACGCCGGAGCAGGAGACGGACGTCGTCCGCTTTCCCGCCCTGCAGCACTTCAGCGGCAGCGACTTCTCGGTGCCGGTGCCGGTCCCCGGCCGGGTGGCGGCGGCCCTGCGCGCTTTTTCTCCGCATATCGTCCACAGCCACCACCCTTTCCTGCTGGGGGATACGGCCCTGCGGGTCGCCGCCCGACACGGCATACCGGTCGTCTTCACCCACCACACCCTGTACGAGAACTACACCCACTACGTACCGGTGGATTCTCCCCGCCTGCGGCGCTTCGTGCTCGACCTGACGACCGGTTACTGCAACCTGTGCCACGCCGTCATCGCCCCCAGCGAAACGGTGGCCGAACTGCTGGCGGAACGGGGGGTGAAGGTGCCGATCGAGGTCATCCCCACCGGCGTCGACATCCCGCTATACGCGAGCGGCGAAGGAGCCTCCTTCCGGGCGAGGATGGGGATCCCCGGAGATGCTCTCCTCCTCGGTCACGTGGGACGCCTGGCCCATGAAAAAAATCTCCGGTTCCTGGCCGCGGCCGTTGCCCTCTTTCTGCGGCGTCACGCGGAAGCCCGTTTCCTGGTGGCAGGGGAAGGACCGGCACTGGCGGAGATCCGCCAGGCCTTCGACCGCGAGGGGCTCTCCGGCCGCCTGCACTGCGCGGGGGTCCTCGGCCGGCGCGAACTGGCCGACGCCTATCATGCCATGGACATCTTCGCCTTCGCTTCGCTGACCGAAACCCAGGGGATGGTTCTGACCGAGGCGATGGCGGCAGGGGTGCCGGTGGTGGCGGTGGACGCCTCCGGCGTGCGGGAGGTGGTGCAGGAGGGCGTCAACGGCCGTCTCATTCCCCGCGCCGAAGCGGAGGAGTTCGCCGCCGCCCTGGCCTGGATCGCCGACCTCTCCCCGGAGGGCCGCCGGCGGCTGCGGGAGGGCGCCCGGCAGACGGCCGGGGACTTTTCCATGGCCCATACCGCCGGGCGCGCCCTGGCACTCTACCAGACCCTGATCGGCGCCGGGCCGGCCCCGAAACAGCGCGACCCAAGTCCCTGGCGCCTGGCGCGCAGGAGCATCGCCGAAGAGTGGAAGATTCTCCGCAACATCTCGCACGCCGTCGGCGACGCCGTCCTGTCGCCCTTCGATGGAGAAGAGACCAGCCCCTAAAGGAGGAAGAAGGGTGAGCGGAAAGAGTCCGGCAGGAGAGTTTCCTGCGAGCGGAGCCGGCCTCCCGCCGCTGCCGCGGCCGAGGCTTGCGGCGCGGCTGACGGGCCGATTTTTCGCCCTTCTGTTGCGCCTGCTGGGCGCCACCTGGCGACGTGAGACCAAAGAGCTCGAGGCCCTGGACGGGATGCTGGCCCGAGGGGAGAGGGTTCTGGCGGTCTTCTGGCACGGCGGCTATCTGCCGCTATTTTTCCTCTTCGCCGGGCGGTCGGCCCGCATCCTGAGCAGCCGCTCTTTCCGCGGCGAGGTCATCGCCGAGATCTGCCGCCGCTTCGGCTACGACGGCGGCTCGATTCCCAAGCCGGCGGGGGGAACAAAACGCGACGCCGTACGCCGCGCCCTGGACGGCTGCCGCCTCGCCGCCCTTGCCGTTGACGGCCCTCTCGGGCCGTTCCACGTCGTCAGGCCCGGCACCGTCCGCCTCGCCGCCGATCTCGCCCTGTCCGTGCTGCCGGTGGCGGCGGCCGCCGACCGAGCCTGGGTCCTGGCCGGGCGCTGGGACCGGATGGAGGTCCCCCGCCCCTTCGCCCGACTCAGCCTGGTCTGCGGCGAGCCAGTACATATCCCGGCGGGCTTGGCAGAGGAGGAACTCGCGGGGTGGTGTGCGCACCTGCGGGAGAGCCTGGAGAAGGCGGAGCGGCAGGCGAGAGCAATGACGGGCGATGCGGGATTTTATTGCGGGAGAACCTCAGAACGAGCCGGGCGAAAGGCGGGACGTTGGTAACTTATGTAACTTGGCTGAAGTCCTGGAAGCTCTGGGGACACGTCCCTTCTCACCGGGAGTCGAGGAACTCCTCAATCAGCCGCGCAGTTAGCGCGGGATAGCGAGTCTCCTTCTCCGTCATTACGGCTTCGCCGAGATAGTCCCCGTGCCCACCGGGCAGGATCAGCAAGCGCGCGTTCGGAATCAGGCGAGTCAGCTCAATGGCATGCTCAGGTTTCACGATGTCCTGATCACCAAGAACGATCAGCGTCGGCGCCCGGACCGACCGAAGCGCGTCGTCCGGAACGTCTTTGAAGCTCTGCATCCGCGCGGCGTCCTTGTCGTGCATGGTCTTGAGCTGCTGCACGTCCGGGTTCACCCGCAGGAACGCATCCTTGAGGGGCTGCGGCATGTTCGAAAAGTCCGCTTCCTTCATGAACTCCCAGAGTTGTGGCTGAGCACCGTCTCTTTTGGTTATCGATGAAGCAAAGACCAGCTTTCGCACGAGCTGTGGATGCCGTATGGCAACCTGAAGAGCGACACTGGCGCCGTTGCTGAAGCCGAAGATATCGGCCTTGTCCACCTTCAGGTAGCGAAGGAGAGCCGCGACATCGTCCGCGGAAGACTCGAAGGTGACAGGGGCATCGCGATCGGTTGTACGGCCGTGCCCCTGCTCCTCCACCGCGATGACCTTGCGGCTGCCGGCGAAGACCGGGAGCACTCTGGCGAACGTGACCTCAATGGTGGATCCGCCGCCGTGAAGCAGGACGAGAGGAACGCCGTCTCTGCGACCATGCACTTCGTAGTACATGTTGATGCCGTTGACGGGGGCGTAGCCGCTCTCGAGTGGCTTCGATTGAAGGGATAACATAGTCTCCCCTGGGCCCATGGCGCCACCAGGTGCGCAGCCGCAGGTCATCAGCAGCATCGAAATCACGAGCTCAAGACTACGCTTCATATTGCTCCATCCGAAAAGGGATGCGGGACGGGGACGTTGGTAACTTATGTAACTTGTTTCTGGATCGCCTTGATTACCGCGACGTGAGTGCGGCCGGTCATTCTACCGAGAGCAGAAAAGGTCGCCCCGGCTTCTTGCTGCGCCTGGCGAAAAAATGCCCCTCGTGCAGAGCTGGCCTGCCTGCCTCTGCCTGGGCCAAGAATTTCAGCCGCCGACACCCCCGTCCTCTCCGACACCCCCGTCCTCTCCGACACCTCCGTCAGGACTTCCTCGATTGTTCTTCGGCTGACCTTTTCAACAGCCTTCACACCAACAACGGTCTCCGCGAATTCATTGCAGCCAAGAATTCTTCCGCCCCAATGCTCAGTGCTATTCTCCACGGCGCCCCTTGCCAAACCTCCGGTGCCCAATCCCTGGCGGCGCCCCTGAGCGAAGCCATCGGAAACAAACTTGCGGTAGGCGGAGTCGGCACTGCTTCGTCGCGCAGAAAACCTGGACAGCACCGAATCGACATCCTGCCCCTCCTGCAGGCGTTTTCCAAGGACAACGGCATGCCCCGTGTACGGATAGCTCTCCAACTCATCCATGCTCGTGACTGCGCCAACCCTCACCGGGTTCAGATGAATATACCGGACCAGCTCGAGAAAATACGCTTCATCTTCCACCACAATGCTCTTGTAGCGGTTTTGAAAAAGATGGCCTGTGCGCTGGTGCCGAATGTTGAATCTCACCGCATGCCCCGTCAAGAGGCGGCGCAGCATAGCGGATAAAGGCAGATCGGTCGGTTGCACAAGCAGGTGGAAATGATTGGTCATGAGTGCCCACGCATACAGGCGCGGTGCGCCGGGTCGCGCCAGGATATCACCGAGCCGGTCGAGGAAGTTTTCACGATCCGCTTCATCGCGGAAAATCTCCCGCCCCTCGATGCCACGGGCCATCACATGATGAAAAAAACCGGGAACATTGAGTCTCGCTTGCCTTGGCATAAATCCCCCCCCTGATTCAGCCGCACTCGAATAAAGTTACATAAGTTACCTACGTCCCCCTATGTCCGTGGTCATCTCTTCAGCTCTCGGAACGCCGCCTCTCCCTTTTATCCCTTATCCCCTCCGCCGTCAACAAGGGGCGCTCATTCGGGCGCCGCCCGGCGGGACCCGCAGCATCGGCGGAAAGAAAGGGGGCACGAAGTGCCAGCGTGCCGAAAAAAGCAACGCCCGCACGAAGCGGGCGTTGCCGGTGGGAAAAGAGTGGTCCTGCCTTGGGACTAAAGGTTCGTGGCGTCGTGGCAGGCGCCGCAGGCGTTGGTGTACGGGATCGGCATCGCCTTGCCCGGCTCGACCCCCTTGACGGCCGGGTTGTCCTTGCGCGGCACGTCGAAGAGGTGGGAGGTGATGTCGTTCTGCCAGTAGTTCTTGCCGTCCTTGCCGACCAGTCCCTTGCCGAGGCCGGCGCCGGTCTGCATGGTCTTGGTCATGTGGCAGTCGATGCAGCGGATCTTCTCATGCTCCATGCCGACGGCCTTGGCCGTGTGGGCCTTGATGGCGACGTCCTTGTGGCAGCTCATGCAGAGCGTATTCTTGTCGTCGCGCGCTTCCTGCTTGAGTTGGTGCTTGACCGCGCTCTTGCCGTGCGGGTCGTGGCAGTCGACGCAGGTCATCAGGTAGCTGCCGTTCATGTACTTCTTCGAGCGGACCAGGTCGGTCCCCTGCTGGTGGTGCGACTTGGAGTGGACGCCGTCGCCCCAGAAGTCCTTCTGCGCCGCATCCTCACGGGTCGTGTGGTTGACCAGATACTCGTTGCGGCTCATCCCCGGGGTGAGCATCTTGTTATCCTTGCTCACCGGCTGGTCGTTCTTCAGATTCCCCTGGGGCCGGCTGTGGCACTGGTTGCAGATGACCGTGGCCCGCTCGGCGGCGAGCTTGCCCGGGTTGACGATGGTGGAAGCCTTCTTCGCCTTGGCCGATTTCACGTGCTCGGAGCCGGCACCGTGGCAGACCTCGCAGCCGATGTTCAGCTCGTTGGGGACGCCGTCGCCGTCGATGTCCAGCTCGCCGTTCGGATCGTTGACCGCGCCGGCGACGAAGTCGCCCGCCACCGTCGGGGTGAGGGTGTAGCCGTTGAAATGGCAGGAGGCGCATTCGATCTCGAACGCCTTCTTCTTCGGCGGGTCGGCCAGCTTCCCGGTCTCCTCGTTGAAGAGCCAGTCGGCGTGGTAGTCGCGCCAGGGCTTGCGCGAGCGGTCGGCGTAGCTCTCATCGCCTTCCGGATTGTACTGGACGAAGGGGAAGTGGACGTCGCCGACCTTGTACAGGTAGCGCTGCTTGTAGAGGCCGCCGCCATAGGTCATCTCGACCGGGTAGGTGCGCGGCGGATCGGCCGGGTCCTTGGCGTTTTCGGTTTTGAACTTGAGCTTGCCGTCGGCATCCTTGAAGAAGGTGGCGGTGAAGCTCAGCGTCGCCGGATCGGCGGGCGCCTTTTCCGAGATCTGGTACTTGTCGAAGCCCCGGCTCTTGTCGAAGCCGGTGAAGTAGAACTTCGTGCCGGCCATCAACTTGTCCAGCCCCTTGTTGAACTCGGGGAAACGGGAGAAGTCCTGCAGCTTGCCCGGCTTGCCGACCACGGCGATGCCGAGCTTGTGCAGGGTCATCTTCAGGGCGGCGTAATCCTTGTGGCAGGCGAGACACTTGGAGCTGCCGACGAAGCTGGCGTTGCCCGGAACCTTGCCGGAGACCTGGATGGCCAGCGGCTTCGCCGTGAGTTCGGCCGCGGTCATCGCCTTGTCGGCGAGGTCGCCGCCGGGGAGGTGCTCCGCATCGGCGGGCTCGACGTAGACAAAGTACTTGCCGTCGGCCGCCTTGCCGATGTTGAAGGCGCCCTTCGCGTCGGTCTTGCCCTGCTGGTATTTGTCGCGGCCCGTAGCGAGAGTGTCCTCCATCGGCTCGTCATTGTCGACGTTCGCCCGGATTTCGGTGGTCGGCGCCTTGGCGAGCTTCGCCACGTCGGCGGCCGGCACCAGATAGACCGTCGCCCCGGCCACCGCCTGTTTCGATCCGTCCTGCACCGTTCCCTTGACCGCTCCGTCCTTCTGCGCCTCCGCAAACGGTGCAAAAGCAAGGACGGCTGTCGCCACAACGACTGCCAACCTGGTGAATCCCATCCCGTTCATTGCGCTCCTCCTCTGTTTGGACATAGTGTCGAACGCCATCGCGGGCAACCCGCGCCTGGCTTCACCCCCTTCCGGGAGTGCAACCCCGATTATCGATACGTCTTCCGATTACTCGGCAAGTATACCCGGGAATCGGATGTGTCAAGCCGTGGACACCGCCGCTCGCCTGCCGCTAGGGTAAAAAGGCGTGAAGCGGAGGGTCGGCAAATTACTATGGGTGAAGAAGCAGAGGGGATTCCAGATAAGAATCCTTCACGTCGCCCGCCCGGGCGGTGAAGAAAAGTTCACGGATGAGGGGGATATTTTCCTTGAATCAGCTACTTAGATTATTGACCACGACCTGCATGCAATCGACGACCTTGCGGCCTTCCTTGCTCAGAACGTAGAACTTGCGGGCGTCCTGCTCGATGAATCGGGCATCGCGGAGCACCTTGAGGTGGAAGTTCACCTTGGTGTGGTCCTCGACTGCGAGCTTCCGGGTAATGTCCATGAACCGCAACCGCCCCTCGCGGGCGAGCAGGTAGAGGATCTCCCGGCGCATCACATTGGCCAGACAATTGAAGGTGTCCTCAACATCGATCACCGAATGGCACTTCTGCAACCGGGCCTCTTCCAGACAGCGGCGGACCGCCGTCAGCAGTTCGTCGACCTTGAACGGCTTGGTGAGATAGTCGTCGGCGCCCTTGCGCATCGCCGAGACCGCATTCTCGATGGTGGCGAAGGCGGTAATCATGATCACTTTGACCGACGGCGACTGCCGCTTGATCAGCGGGAGGACCTCCTTGCCGTCCATCCCGGGCATGATCAGGTCGAGCAGAACCACGCTGAAGGTCTGCCCCTCCAGACAGTCGAGAGCCGCCTCACCACTGGCCGCCATCGTCACCGAAAACCCGGCCTCAACCAGAATCTCGCGGATGTTTTCCCGCAACTCCAGATCGTCGTCAATCACGAGAATATTTTGCGTCATTCTTTACTCCTGCTGTGCACTTCAGTTGGACCGACTGCAGACGGCGGACGTTCAGGATTCTCTTGCCTCATGCCACTGGCCTTCCGCCTGCTCATCTATCGGGAAAAACAGGGCCAGGGTAGTGCCAACCCCCGGCTTGCTTCTCGCCTCGACCCGACCCCCATGCCACTCCATGATGCCGAAACAGATGGAAAGGCCAAGCCCGGTCCCCTTGCCAACTTCCTTGGTGGTGAAAAAAGGATCGAAAATCGAGCGCAGTTTTTCGGCAGGGATGCCGACACCGCTGTCGGTGATTTCGACTACGGCCATCTTCTTCTCGGCACGGGTGACAATAGCGATTTCGCCCCCTGGCGCGGTC
>DASPGW010000045.1 GCA_035620395.1 Desulfuromonadales bacterium
ACCAAAGAAAAGGGATCGACCCTTGGCAAACGGCAAACGTGACTATTATGAAGTGCTGGAGGTCAACCGGAACGCCAGCGACACCGAAATCAAGAAAGCCTATCGCCGGCTGGCCCTGAAGTACCATCCGGACAAGAACCCTGAGGACAAGGTAGCCGAAGAGCAGTTCAAGGAGCTCACCGAAGCCTATGCCGTCCTCTCCGATCCGCAGAAACGAGCCACCTTCGACCAGTTCGGCCATGCCGGGCTGGGGGGCGGCGGAGGCTTTTCTTCGGGCGGTTTCGGCGGCAGCCCCTTCGAGGACATCTTCGGGGACATCTTCGGCGATATCTTCGGCGGCGGCAGGCAGCGTGGCCGGGGACGGCGAGGCGACGACCTGCGCTACAATCTCACCATCGCCTTCGAGGAAGCCGCCTTCGGCCTGGAGACCAAG
Organism: Desulfuromonadales bacterium; assembly: GCA_035620395.1. NCBI lineage: Bacteria > Pseudomonadati > Thermodesulfobacteriota > Desulfuromonadia > Desulfuromonadales > Desulfuromonadales bacterium. The sequence goes on from DASPGW010000045.1 coordinate 434, forward strand.
ATTCAGATTCCCCGCCACCAAACCTGCGAGGCGTGCGGCGGGTCCGGGGCGAAAAAGGGCACCACTGCTCGCACCTGCCCCACCTGCCAGGGGGCCGGGCAGGTCCGCTATCAGCAGGGCTTCTTCTCCCTGACGCGGCCCTGCCCGGATTGCGCCGGCGCCGGCAAGGTGATCGACAACCCCTGTCCGGAATGCCGCGGCAGCGGTCGGGTCAAGGGGAAGAAATCCATTTCGCTGAAGATTCCGGCGGGGGTCGAATCCGGCAGCCGGCTCAAGCTGAGCAACGAAGGGGAGTCGGGGGCGCAGGGCGGGCCACCCGGAGATCTCTACGTGGTGATCACCGTTCGCGAACACTCAATTTTCCAGCGCGAGGGGCAGGACGTCATCTGCGAGCTTCCCATCTCTTTCATTCAGGCCGCCCTCGGCTGTGAGCTCGAGGTGCCGACCCTCGAAGGGAAGGTCAGACTGAAGATACCGGCCGGCACCCAGTCCGGCAAGGTGCTGAAGCTCGCCGGCAAGGGGATCCCCGTGCTGCAGGGGTACGGCCGTGGCGACCACCTTGTGGTGGTGCGGGTGGAGACGCCGACGCATCTCACCGCCCGGCAGAAGGGGCTGCTCGAGGAGTTTGCCCGCGAGGGAGGCGAGGACGTTCACCCCATGGGCAAGAGCTTCCTCGCCAAGGTCAAGGAACTGTTCGGCTAGCCATCGGCGGGATTGATGAGGAGAAGAATGCTGACACGCAGGTTCGTCACCGTGCTGCTGTTGACGGTCGTCGGCCTTTGCTGGGCGCCGCCGCTGCCGGCGGTCGAACGCGCCGGCGAGGATATTGAGAGACTGCGGCTGGAGGCTGGTGAAAAGGGTCTTCAGCGGGCCCTGGGCGTGTTGCTGCCACTCTCCGGGCGCTACGCCACCTTTGGTGAAATGGTGCAGCGCGGCATGAACCTGGCGCTGGAGACGCGTCAGGCTGGTGGCAAAACGCCGGCCCACTTTCTCTACCGGGACACCGGCGCCGATCCGGTGCTGAGTGAGCGGGCCGTCATCGAGCTGGCCGAGGATGAGCGGGTCCTGGCGATCGCCGGTCCCCTCACCGGTGCTGCTGCCCAGGCTGCGGCCAACCGGGCGCAGCAAATGCGCGTTCCGCTGCTGACCCTTTCCCAGAAAGACGGGTTACCGGAAGCCGGAGATTATGTCTTCCGCGACTCGCTGACCAGCAGCCAGCAGGTGCTGGCACTGGTCCGCTATGCCATGGAGGAACGGCAGCTGACTTCCTTCGCTGTTCTCAGCCCGGAGAACCGGCTGGGGCGGGAGATGACAGAGCTTTTCGCCCGCGAAGTGGAAGGGCGCGGTGGACGGATTGCCGCCCGGCAAAGCTACGCCGAAAACATCACCGACTTCCGCCGTCAGATCAAGCTGCTGAAACGGGAAGATCCCGATGCGCCCGACCCGGAATCATCCCGAGTCGGGGCGCCGCCATCACCGCCCAAAGCTCTCCCCTTCGAAGCCCTGTTCATTCCCGACCACGCCGACCGGATCGGCCTCATCGCGCCGCAGCTCGCCTTTTTCGGCATCGAGAAGCTTCCCCTGCTTGGCATCAACAGCTGGAACTCGCCGGACCTTGTCCGCCTCGCTGGCCGGTTTGTCGAGGGAGCGGTGTTTGTCGACGGCTTTTTTCGCGACAGTTCCCACCCTCTTGTTCAGGAGTTTGTCTACCGCTATTCGGAAAAGTACGGGGAGGAGCCGTCCATCCTCGAAGCCCAGGGCTACGATGCCGCCGGTATCCTGCTCTTGCTATACGAGCGTGCCGAAATCCGGACGCGGGAAGATTTTCGCCTGGCGCTCTCCCGAGTACGGGCCTACCCGGGTGTGACCGGGGCGACGTCGTTCACACCGCAGGGGGATGCGGAAAAAAAGCTTTTCCTGTTGCAGGTGCAGGACGGCAACATCGTCCAGATCAACTGAAAGACAGCGACTGGCGGCAGGGAAGGACGTGAGCCCCGGCACGGTATGCCGGGGCCTTCTTTTTATCTGCTGCTCCGCTTTGATGGGATCGGCAACTGCTGGTCGGGTTGCCCCCGTCCGGGGAAGGTTGGCAAAGGCCATGATAAGACGGCGTATTCGGAGGAAAGGTGGACCTTCCACGAGGCAGAGATCGCAGGGTGGAGGGAAGCTGCAAGCCGGATGGCAAGGCTGTCGGGCTGGCTAAGTCCTTGTTTCGAGGACGGGTTGGCCTTGACGGACGGCGCAGTTTGTGCTAATCTGTGCGAATGCAGAAGGGAGGAAAACCCATGTTCAAAATAGGTGACATGGCGGTCTATCCTGCCCAGGGGGTTGGGGTAATCGAGGCAATCGAATCCAGGGAGTATTCTGGGCAAAAGAGCGAGTTCTATGTCCTGCGGATTGTCGACAGTGACATGACCATCATGGTGCCGATAGGCAATGTCGTTCAGGTCGGCATGCGCTGCCTTATCGAAAAAGGAAAAGTCGACACCATTTACGACATCCTGGAAGAAAAGCGGAGTGCCGGACAAGCCTTCGGCTCATGGAGTCGGCGGCAACGCGAATACAACGAAAAGATCAAGTCCGGGGATTTGCGCGAAGTGGCGGAGGTGCTGCGTGAGCTCTATATCATCCGCGGTGAAAAAGAACTTTCCTACGGTGAAAAAAAGGTATTGGAGCTGGCGCGCAAACTCCTGGTGAAGGAGGTTGCCCTCGCTGAAGGGGCGCAGGAGGAGCAGGTCGTCGAGCGGGTCGAAAAGATTTTCTTCCACTAATTTCACCCTTGTCACTTTGCGGACCAGGTGCGAGATTGCCTGGTCCTTTCTTTTGCCCTCGTCGTTGGGTGTTGCTCCCGGCAGCGCGCCGGAGGTCCATGTAATGTCGGCCGGCTCTACGGGCGCGGTCCCTTTCCCCATCTCCGGAGCTTCATGAGCGTCATCGTTCTGGTCCCCGCTGCCGGTGCCGGCAGCCGGATGGGGGCTGCGGTCAACAAGCAGTACCTGACCCTCGCCGATCGGCCGATTCTGGCCCACACTCTGAACCTGTTCGACAACCACCCTGCAGTCGACAGCATCCATCTGCTATCGCCAGCGACGGAGATCGCCTACTGCCGTTGCGAAGTGGTCGAGCGCTACGCCTTCGCCAAGGTGCGCAGCATCATCGCTGGCGGTGCCGAGCGTCAGGATTCGGTGCGCAACGGCCTGCTGCAGTGCGGCGCGGCGGCAGACGACATCGTGTTGATTCATGATGGGGCGCGTCCTTTTTTTCCGCCGGCCCTGATCCCCTCGGTGGTGGCGACCGCCCTCCGGGTCGGCGCCTGTCTGGTCGGTGTCCCCGTCAAGGACACCATCAAGGAGGTGGAGGATTCCCTGGTTCTTGGTACCCCCGACCGGCACCGGCTCTGGCAGGCGCAGACGCCGCAGGCGTTTCGCTTCGAACTGATTCGTACCGCCCATGAACGGGCAGTCCGTGACGGGTTTCGCGGCACCGACGATGCTTCCCTCATCGAGCACTTCGGCCATCCGGTGGCCATGCTCGAGGGGAGCTATCGCAACATCAAGATCACCACACCCGAGGACCTGATTCTGGCGGAAGCGTTTCTAAAAGCGCCGGCAAACGGCTAAGGAGAATCATGCGTATTGGGCACGGTTACGATGCACACCGCCTGGTGGCGGAGCGCAAGCTGATCCTCGGCGGCGTGGAGATTCCCTACGATCTCGGCCTGCTGGGGCATTCCGATGCCGACGTGCTGCTGCACGCCATCTGCGACGCCGTCCTCGGCGCCTTGGGTGAAGGGGATATCGGCCGGCACTTTCCCGACACCGATCCGGCCTACAAAGGGATTTCCAGCCTCAAGCTGCTGCGCGAGGTCATAGCGCTGGCAGCGGCCAGGGGGTATGCCATCGGCAACCTCGATGCCACGGTGATCGCCCAGCGACCCAGGCTCGCGCCGCATATCCGGGCGATGGTTGAGAACATCGCCGGCGCGTGCGACACCGACATCGACAGGGTCAATGTCAAGGCGACCACCACCGAAGAGCTCGGCTTCGAAGGGCGCGGCGAAGGGATTTCGGCGCACGCCGTGGTGCTGCTGCAGCGGCTGGCGATCGACGAGGAACTCGACGTCTGACTGTCGCGGCGCCGCCACCTGCTGCGGACCGGAGCAACTACAGAAGAGGAAAGGTATTCCCACCCATGACGACCAGCGCTGCGCCGCTACCCGCCAATTTCATCCGCAACATCATCAGCGAAGATCTCAAGGCCGGCAAGAACGACGGGCAGGTGGTGACCCGTTTTCCCCCTGAGCCCAACGGCTATCTGCATATCGGCCACGCCAAGTCGATCTGTCTCAACTTCGGCCTGGCGGCCGAATTCGATGGTCGCTGCCACCTGCGCATGGACGACACCAACCCGGAAAAGGAGAGCGTCGAGTACGCCGAAGCGATTCAGGAGGCGGTACGCTGGCTCGGTTTCGACTGGGGAAAGCATCTCTACTTCGCTTCCGATTACTACGAGCGGCTCTACCAGTTCGCGCTGGAACTGATCCGCATGGGTAAGGCCTACGTCGACAGCCTGCGCGCCGAGGAAGTCCGAGCCTATCGCGGGACGTTGACGGAACCCGGCAGGGAGAGTCCCTTTCGCGGCCGCAGCGTGGAGGAGAACCTTGACCTCTTTGCCCGCATGCGAGCCGGCGAATTCGAGGACGGCGCCCATACCCTGCGGGCCAAGATCGACATGACCGCGCCCAACATGAACCTGCGCGACCCGGTCATCTACCGGATCCAGCGCGCCACCCACTACCGGACCGGCGACAGCTGGTGTCTCTACCCGATGTACGATTTCGCTCATCCCCTCTCCGATGCCCTCGAGGGGATCACCCATTCAATCTGCACCCTGGAGTTCGAGGATCACCGCCCGCTCTACGACTGGTTTCTCGACAACCTGGAGGTTTCCTGCCACCCGCAGCAGATCGAGTTCGCCCGGCTCAACCTGACCTATACGGTCATGAGCAAGCGCAAGCTGCTCGAACTGGTGAACGAAGGGCGGGTCGAGGGGTGGGACGATCCGCGCATGCCGACCGTTGTCGGTCTGCGCCGGCGGGGCTTCACGCCGAAGGCGATCCGCACCTTCTGCGAGCGGATCGGCGTTGGCAAGAGCGACAGCTGGATCGACATGGGGGTGCTCGAGGACTGCGTCCGCGAGGACCTTAACGTGCGGGCGCCGCGGGCCATGGCGGTGCTGCGTCCGCTGAAGGTGGTCATCGAAAACTATCCGGACGGCCAGGTCGAGGAGTTCGAAGCGGCCAACCATCCGAACGACCCGGCCATGGGGAGCCGCAAGGTCCCTTTCAGCCGCGAACTCTATATCGAGCGGGACGATTTTCTCGAGGATCCGCCCAGCAAGTACTTCCGCCTGTCTCCGGGGCGCGAGGTGCGGCTGCGCTTCGCCTACTTCATCCGTTGCGAGCGGGTGATCAAGGACGCCGCCGGCGAGGTGGTCGAACTGCGTTGCAGCTACGATCCGCAGACACGTGGCGGCAGCGCACCGGATGGACGCAAGGTCAAAGGGACGATCCACTGGGTGTCGGCCGGCCACGCCCTGCCGGCCCAGGTCCGCCTCTACGACCGACTCTTCACCGATGCGAACCCGGGCAGCGGCAAGGACGGCGATTACCGTGCCAGCCTGAACCCCGCCTCCATCGAGATTCTGGCCGGCTGCCGCATCGAACCGAGTCTGGGCGAGGCCGGCCCGGAGAGCTGTTTTCAATTCGAGCGGCTCGGCTATTTCTGCGTCGATTGCCGTGACTCCCTGCCCGGAGCCCCCGTCTTCAACCGGACGGTGACCCTGCGCGATTCCTGGGCCAGGACCGGGCAGGATGACAAGGGTTAACCCTTTGCAGCCACGGCCGCTGGCGGCAGCGCGGCCCGGCTTGCCGGCTGCCGCCGGGCCGGGCGTTGCGGGAGGATACCGCCGGTGAGCGACGACCGCTTCCTCGTGCTGATTGTCGAGGAGGACCGGGGGCTGTGCCTTGACCTCTCGGCAACGCTCCTCGATGCTGGTTGCCAGGTGCAGTGTCTGCGGACCGGAGAGGCGAATTATCAGGCGATCCGCCAACTGGCCCCCGACCTGGTCATCCTCGATATCTCCATGCCGGAATCCGCGGGCCTCGATACGCTGCGCCGGCTTGAAGTCCATCGTTCCACGAAAAAAATTCCGGTGATCGCCACCTCCCGCCAGGCCGAGCTGGAGTACGAGCTGCTCGATGCCTTCGATTTCCTCCCCAAGCCGATCGACCGGCGCCGGTTGCTCGAAGATGTCGCCCTCCTGAAGGCGAACCGGCACGAACACGGGCTCGGTTACAGCCCCATGAACGAGGAGGAACTTGCCCTCTTCCAGGACTACCTGCTCACCCATAGCGGCCTCCACTTCGACCAGAGCAACATCAAGATCCTCGAGCGGGGTCTGCAGCGGCGCATGCGTGCCATCGGTGCGAAAGACTACGTCGCCTATTTTCATTATCTCGACAGGTACGGCGAGAATCGCCAGGAGCAGAAGAAGCTGCTCGGCCTGCTGACGGTCGGTGAAACTTACTTTTTCCGCTATCTGGCGCATTTCGATGCCCTGATTCATCACGTCCTGCCCGAACTGATCGTACGCAACCGGACGCGGCGTTCCCTGCGAATCTGGTCCGCCGGCTGCTCCACCGGGGAGGAGCCCTATACGCTCGCCATGCTGCTGTGCGAGCATTTTCCGCTGCTGGCCGACTGGGATGTGCAGATCCTCGGCACCGACATCAACAAGGTGGCTCTGCGCCGGGCTCACGAAGGGAGCTATGGCCCAAGGGCGTTGCGGGTGACCGATGCGGTTTTCCGGGAGAAATATTTTCAGCGGGTCGGCAGTGCCTATGTGGTCGATACCCGGATTCGGGATATGGTGCGCTTCGCCTATCTCAACCTGCAGACCGGGGCTTTCCCCTCGGCGGACAACGGCACCGGCGAGGTCGACATCCTCTTCTGCCGCAACGTGATGATCTATTTCCGGCTCGGCACCACCCGGCGCATCGTCGAGAAGTTCTCTCGCTGCCTGAGCCCGGGGAGCTTTCTTTTTCTCGGCCATGCCGAAACCCTGATCAACATCTCCGACCGGTTTCAGCGCCAGCACCAGGCAGGGGGGTTCTACTATCAGCTGCGGGATGCCAGAACCGCGGACAAGCCTCCTGCGCTGCCATGCCTGCCGCCTCCGGTCGCGACTTTCCGTCCGCCGCCCAGGTCTCCGCAACCCTCCCTGCCGGTTCCGCCTCCGGCTTGTCCACTACCCGCGGATGTGCCGTCGACACCCGATCTGCAGGAACTCTTCGTCAGGGCGGAGCAGGAATTTAATCGCGAAAATTTTAGAACAGCGTCTCAGGGTTATGATACAATCCTCCGCCACATGCCGCGGCATGTCGGGGCGATGGTGGGCAAAGGCTTCATTCTTGCCAACGAAGGGTTCTACGAACAGGCTCTGGATGTCTGCACGCAGGCCCTGGCGGTCGATGACCTGCGTCCCGAAGTCTATTTTCTGCGGGGGCTGATCTGCGAGTTGCAGAACGATCTGGAGGGGGCGGTAAGCGAATACCGCAAGGCGCTTCTGCTCGACATGGAATTCATCATGCCCCACTACAACCTGAGCAAGGTGTTCTGGCGTCTGGGGCGGCCGCGTGATGCCCGTCGTGAACTCAACAACACGGTCCGGCTGCTGGAAAAAACGGCCGACGAAGCGATCATTCCGCATTCCGGCGGTTTGTCGCGAGCGGTTTTTCTGGAAGTCTGCCGCGACGATGCCGGCCAGCTGGGGAAGCAGCCCTGATACTCCTGCGATTCTCGAGGGGACCATTCGATGAAAGAGCGACAGACTTACGAAATTGAGCGCGTCCTCCAGGAGATGCGGGACGAATACTGGCGGGGAATCGAAGAGGGGGGCGAGACCGCTGCGATCGAGACCCGCGATTATGTCGTCTTCCGGCTCGCTGGCGAGCGTTATGCCCTGCCTTCGACCGTGGCCCGGGAGGTTCTGCGGATGCCCCGGCTGGTTCGGGTACCGCGGGTTGCCGGGCACATCCGCGGTGTCATCAACCTGCGCGGACAGATCGTCGCCGTCACCGACCTGCGGCCCCTGCTGGGCCTGGCCGGCGAGGAAACGCCGGCAAACGGCCAATTGATCGTCGTGGAGGCGGCCGGCCTGGTGACCGCCCTGCTCACGGAACGGGTAGAGGGGATTCGCACATTGGCCGTGATGGACATCGAGCCGGTCACCGAGGGACTCTCCGGTTTTCCCCGGGCCGCGGCCGAAGGGCAGGTCGTCGGCGAGGACGGCCTGCTGGTCCTGCTCGATCTGGCCAACATTCTCGCGCGCCCGGAGTTCGTCATCGACCAGAAGGGGGAGTAGCGGTTACACCCTGAGGATGATCGACGATGCGGTGCCATCGCGACCTTTCTGCTACCTCTCTGCGGGGACCTGCCATGTTTCGCTGGATTACCAACCGGATTTCACTGAAAATCGCCCTAGCCCTTTTTCTCGTGCTGTCCCTGATCATGGCAGTGGCCACCACCCTGCTGGTCAGGAGCCGCAGCGATGCCCTGCGTGAACAGATGTTCGTCAAGGCGCGGACGATGGTCATCCTCGGCGCCGAGACCATGCAGCTGGTGCTGAACCAGGCGATTTTCGGCGGCACCTTCACCCTGGAGGAGATCTTCGATACCGACTACCGGCCGATCGCCTCCGGGGCGCTGGCGGGTGGTTCCGTGCCGAAATACCATACCGCCTACGACGAGTATCTCGATGCCCGCATCCGCAAGATCCAGGATGTCATGCTCGAGCAGGACAGCACCGTGCTTTTCGCCGTGCTGGTCGACAAGAACGGCTATCTGCCGACCCACAACACCCGCTATTCCCAGCCGCTGACCGGTGACCCGGAAAGGGACCGGACGGGCAACCGCACCAAACAGATGTTCAACGATCCGGTCGGTCTCGCGGCGGCCCGCTACGACGGCAGCGACGGCCAGCAGGTCCTCCGCCAGGAGTATCGGCGCGACACCGGTGAGCGGGCCTGGGATGTGGCGGCGCCGGTCTACGTGCAGGGAGAGCAGTGGGGCGCATTCCGGATCGGGTTCTCGGTCGAGGAGGTCGAGCGGGCGGTCGCCGACCTGCGCAACTCCCTCATCCTCTACATGGCGCTCATTCAGGTCTTTGCCTTCATTACCATCTGCGTCGTTCTGCACTACTTCATCCGGCCGCTCAACCGGCTGACGCAGGTCGCCGAACGGATCGCCAGCGGCCATGTGGAGGAGACCATCGAGATCGCCTCGGCTGACGAGATCGGCAAGCTGGCCCGGGCTTTCAACAAGATGACGCAGGTGATCGTCAAGAACCTCAAGCTGGAGATCGACCGCGGCGGTCGGCTGGTGCACAGCGTCAAGGAGGCGATCCAGCAGCTCTCGACCAGCGCCAACGAGATCCTGGCGATTTCCACCCAGCAGTCCTCCGGCGCCACGCAGCAGGCCTCGGCGGTGCAGGAGGCGACCACCACCTCCGAGGAGATCGCGGTGACTGCCCGACAGGTGGCGCAGAACGCGCTGCAGGTCGAGGCCCAGGCCGAGCAGGCGAACAGCGCCTGCTCGGATGGAATCGAGACGGTGGACAACGCCGTCCGGGGGATGGGCCAGCTCAAGGCACAGGTGCAGTTGATCGCCGAAGCGATGCTGCAGTTGGGGGAGAACTCGCAGAAGATCGGCGGCATCGTCGATATCATCGACGAGATCTCCGACCAGACCAACCTGCTGTCGCTCAACGCGGCGATCGAGGCGGCCGGCGCCGGCGAGGCCGGCAAGCGCTTCGCCGTCGTGGCGGGGGAGGTGAGACGCCTGGCCGAGCGTACCGTGGATGCAACCGGCCAGATCAAGGGGCTGATCGAGCAGATTCAGAAGGCGACCAACTCGACGATCATGCTGACCGAGCAGGGGACCAAGGGGGTCGATGCGGCCAGTATGCGGGTGGAGCGGGTCTCGGAAGCGCTGGCCAACATCATTGCCATGGTGCAGGAAACACGTGCTGCTGCCCGCGAGATCAAGCTCTCGACGCAGCAGCAGACGACGGCGAGCGAGCAGATGGCCGAAACCATCGCCGAGGTGCGCGACGTCGCCGCGCAGGTGGCGGCGAGCGCCGAAGAGACGGCACAGGCGATCGCCGAGCTGACCGGACTGGCGGAAAACCTCCGCGAGCTGCTCGAGGATGAACTGCAGGACAAGGGACGGGAGAAGGCAAAGGCGGGCGCCCGGGCCATGGGAAAAGTGCTGTCCGAAGCGCTGGCCAAAGGCCGCCTGAGCCTGGAGGACCTCTTCGACGAGAACTACGTGCCGATCCCCGACACCGATCCGCCCAAGTTTCACACCCGATACGACACCTATCTCGACGAGACGATCACCGGCCTGCAGGACGCCTTCCTCGAAGACCGGCAAGTCGTCTACGCCGTGCTCGTCGACCGCAACGGTTATCTGCCGACGCACAACACCCGATACGCCCAGCCGCTGACCGGAAACCGGGAGAAGGACCTGGTCGGCAACCGGACCAAGCGGATGTTCGACACGCCCATCGAGCTCATTGCCGCTCGCAACAAGAGCCAGGACAAGGTTCTGGTGCAGGTCTACGAACGGGATACCGGCGAAAAGATGTGGGACATCTCGTTCCCGGTCTATGTCGGTGAACGCCACTGGGGGGCCTTCCGGCTGGGCTACTGCATGTAGCAGGGATGCGGCAGCCGCGAGCCGTAACGAACAGGCAGCAAACGGCGCGACAGCGCCTGATTTCCTTCCATCCACCAGAACGCAGAGGACTTGTCATGTTCAGCTGGATCAGCAAACGCATTTCGATGAAGATTGTCGTCTCCCTGATCGTCGTCCTGGCGGTAATCCTGGGCGGCTTTACTTATTTTCTGGTCGAGGACCGCGCCAGGGTCCTGCAGGAGATGATGCTGACCAAGGCGCGGACCCTGGCCCTGACCGGGGCCAAGTCGATGGCCCAGGTGCTGACCGAGGCGATCGACAGCGGCCAGTTGAGTGAGGCGCAGGTGTTCGATACCGACTACCGCCCGATCATCGAGGGACCGCTGGCCGGGGCGGCGATTCCCAAGTATCACACGGCTTACGATGAGTATCTTGACCGGCGGATTCTTGGAATCCAGGATACCTTTCTGGAGGAGGACAGCATGCTGGTCTTCGCCGTGCTGGTCGACCGGAACGGCTACCTGCCGACGCACAACAGCCGCTACTCCCTGCCCCTGACTGGCGACCCGGAGAAGGACAAGCTGGGCAACCGCACCAAGCGGTTGTTCAACGACGAAACGGGTCTGCCGGCGGCCCGCTACGACGGCAAGGACGGCAACAAGATTCTCCGTCAGGTCTACAAGCGGGATACCGGCGAGACGATGTGGGACATCACGGCACCGGTCTACGTCAAGGGGAAGCACTGGGGCGGCTTCCGCATCGGCTTCTCCATC